>NZ_CP012644.1 GCF_001310085.1 Rufibacter tibetensis | reverse complement strand
CTACCAAGCGCATGATTGGGGGCTGCATCTGGGACTTCAAAGACCAAGGCCTAGTAAAGAAGCACAAGAATGGTGAGGAGTTTTATGCCTACGGTGGGGACTTTGGGGAAAAACTGCACAACGGTAATTTCAATATAAATGGTATTGTGGCGGCTGATGGCAGGCCGAAATCAGCTATTTACGAGTGCAAGCGCGTGTACCAGCCAATAGAATCAGAATTGGTGGATGGGTCAAAAGGGCTAATCAGGGTACTGAACCGCCATGCCAGCAAAAATGCAGGTGCTTACGAGGTCACGTTAATCGTGCGGGAAGACGGGAAAGTAGTGCAAACCAAAAAACTGCCGCGCCTTTCTTTGGCCGCCGGGAAAGATACCCTACTCAGTATTAGTTCCTACCTGCCAAAAAGAAAAGCAGGTGCAGAATACCTGGCAGACATTCACTTTACATTGGCACAGAACGAGCTTTGGGCTCCGAAAGGCCATGAAATTGCTTCTAATCAGTTTGCGATTACAGGTATTTCAAAGGTGGCACCTACCCGTAAAACAGGAGCAGCACCTATAGTGGCTGAAAACGACAAAGGTTTCGTGATCAACGGAAAAGGCTTCAGCCTGACAATTGACAAGTCTAACGGGGCGCTGAGCTCCTATCTGTGGAACAACAAGGAGCAAATACACAGCCCGCTGCTTCCCAACTTCAGTCGGCCTCTCACCGATAACGACAAAAAGGGGTGGAAGGCCGATAAAAAACTAAAGGAATGGTACGAGCCGAATCTGAAACTACAGCGTGTTTCAGCCGACAAGTCGCAGGGGGGCGTGGTAAAAGTAATCAGCAACTACACCCTCATAGGCGGAAAAGCCAAGGTGCAGGTGGTTTATCAGGTGTCCGGTGACGGGGTCGTAAAAGTGGATTATGCGCTCTCACCTGATGCTGGGCTGCCGAACATTCCGAAAGTAGGCATGCAGTGCGGCATCGCCCGTGATTACGACCAGATAAGTTGGTACGGCAGAGGCCCAGTGGAGAACTACGTAGACAAGCGATATGGTTTTGACGCGGCCATTTATTCGCAGCCTATTCAGCAGTTCATGGAACCCTACATCATGCCCCAGGAAAACGGCAACCGCACCGATGTTCGTTGGATGTTCCTTTCGAATAGCAAAGAGGAAGGTTTGGTTGTTGTGGCTGATAGCCTCCTCAGCATGAGTGCCTGGCCTTATACCGAGGCGAACATCAATGAAGCCAAACACACCTATGATCTGAAGGATGCAGGTTTTATAACCCTGAATATCGACCTGATGCAGATGGGAGTAGGCGGCAATGATTCCTGGTCGGATGTGGCGCAGCCACTTGAGAAATACCAGATACCAGCTAAACCATACAACTACAGCTTCTACTTGCAGCCCATTAAAAAGAAGAAAGATGCGATAAGCGCAACAGCAAAAAATGTCAGGTTTTAACCTGGCATTTTTTGCTGTTCTTGGGGGTGATAAAATGCACCTAACGTTTGATGACTCCCCAAGTAAGCTGATCTGAGAATCAAGGAATGGCTTTGGCAGAGGTGCTGGCCTTCTTTAAAGTGGGGAATGCAAGTGGCTGCAAGCGCTTCTACAACTGGGAGGAGCTAATTTGCCTGCTTTTATTGTTTAAATATAAAAATAAACTTTATATTTGGTAATAAGCGCTCAGGGTTTTGCGACAGGGAAGTCAGGAAGCTTTATTTAGATTCAACTCATCCCTGCTGTACAAAGAACAGCTCCTTGGTTCTGAGTATAAGATGCAGTGGATCCTATTGGATACCTTTAGATTCCAATGGATATACCTGTTTAGTGAAGGGAGTACCAGCAAGTAGTTAAAGCAATAAACGGTATTGTCTGCTGTCAAACCAAGATCCGGTAAGGTGACGGTTTTTGTATTTGGCCTGTTTGCCAGAAATTATACCAAATACGGTTTCACCAAACAGCTTCAATGTTAATTACCCATACCAGGTATATAAAACTAATACATGATCAGATCTATTCTATTCCTTTTGCTGTGTCTGAGTACAATTCAGGCGTTTTCCCAAAAGGAAACATTAAAAGTAAATGATTTGCAGTGTGAGTACCGGGAAAACCCTTTAGGAGTAGAGTCACCGACCCCCCGCCTGCAATGGAGACTAAACTCCCCGCAGCGGAACGTAGTGCAGACAGCCTACCGAGTGCTGGTGGCAGATAGTCCAGAGCAACTGCAGAAGAATAAAGGCAATGTCTGGGATAGCAGGAAGGTAAAATCAAATAAGTCTATTCAACTAGCTTATGCCGGAAAAAGGCTGGAGCCAGCCAAAGCGTATTTCTGGAAAGTAATGGTCTGGGATAACAAAGGCAACGCCTCCTGGAGCGAGCCTGCACAGTGGCAAATGGGGCTTCCAACTGCCCAGGATTGGAAAGGTGCCCGCTGGATTGCTTACGAAGAACTGCCTTCCGAAAAGCGCATAGTGCCCGCCCAACATGGCAAAGGGAGCAAGAGCCTGGACGAGGGAAAGAACATTCTTCCCATTCTGCGCAAGGAATTTACGATCGCTAACCCTGTGAAAAGGGCAACGGCGTACATATCTGGTCTCGGCCATTTTGAGGTGAGCCTCAACGGCGAGAAAGTTGGTGATCATTTCCTGGCACCCGGCTGGACTGATTACGACGAACACGCTCTGTATGTGAGCTATGATATTACAAATCAGGTTAATAAAGGAAAGAATGCCCTTGGTGTGATGCTAGGCAATGGCTTTTACCACATACCACGTGGTTCACAGTACCGCAAACTTACCGGCTCATTTGGCTACCCTAAGATGATCTGCCGGCTGGTGGTGGAGTACCAGAACGGTAAAACAGAAAACATCATCAGTGATGCTTCCTGGAAAACAGCTCCAGGGCCCATCACCTTCTCCAGCATTTACGGCGGTGAGTTTTACGATGCAACCTTGGAGCAACCAGGCTGGAACAAACCTGATTTTAAAGAAAACAAGGCATGGAGGCAGGTGCTGCTGGTGGAGGGCCCAAAGCTGGAGGCGCAGGTTTCCACCCCTGTGAAGCTGGTGCAGAGCCATGCACCTATCAAAGTGACGCAGCCAGAACCAGGGAAATGGGTATACGACCTGGGGCAGAATGCATCCGGTATTGTAGGCATCGCGGTGAAAGGGAAGAAGGGGGCAACCGTTAAAATAACCCCCGGTGAACTGCTCAATGAGCAGCAGTTGGTCACCCAGAAGCATACGGGTAGCCCGTACAATTTCATTTACACGCTCAAAGGCGAAGGCACTGAGACCTGGCAGCCACGTTTCTCCTATTATGGTTTCCGCTACGTGATGGTAGAGGGCAGTGTGCCCGAGGGGCAGCCGAACCCGCAGGGCCTGCCCGTGATGGTAGCCCTCAAGGGCTTGCATAATACCAATGCGGCGAAGCGTGTAGGTCAATTTGCTACCTCCAAGGACTTGTTTAATAAAACGGAGACCCTCATAGACTGGGCTATCCGGAGCAACATGCAAAGCGTGTTCACGGATTGTCCGCACCGCGAAAAGTTAGGCTGGCAGGAAGAAGTGCATTTGGTAGGTAGCTCCATCCGCTACAGCTATGACATTGCCAGCATGAGCCGCAAGCTTATCCGTGACATGCAGATGGCGCAGACAAAGGAAGGCCTGATTCCTAACATTGCGCCGGAGTATGTAGAGTTTGAGTTCTCAAACGGTGTTTTCAGGGACTCGCCGGAGTGGGGCAGCAATGGCATCATATTCCCCTGGTACCTTTACCAGTGGTATGGCGACCAGCAGGTGCTGGAAGAAGCGTACCCTATGATGCAGCGCTATGTGGAGTACCTGAAGAGCAAATCAAAAAACAATCTGGTTTCGCATGGCCTCAGCGACTGGTACGACCTGGGGCCGGAGCGCCCTGGCTTTTCGCAGCAAACCCCCAACGGTGTAACGGCCACCGCCATTTACTATTACGACCTCAGCATCATGGGCAAGATTGCTGCGCTGCTAGGCAAGCCGCAGGATGCAAAAGCCTATGAGCAGTTGGGAGCTGAAGTAAAAAGAGCCTTTAACGAGACATTTTTTAACAAGGAAACAAAACAATATGCCACCGGAAGCCAGACAGCAAATGCCATGGCTGTTTACATGAAACTGGTGGAGCCACAATACAAAGAGGATGTGGTGAATAATATCATAAAAGACATCAGAACAAACAAATTAACGGCAGGTGATGTAGGCTACCGGTACCTGCTACGCGTACTTGACGATGCCGGTCGTTCTGATGTGATTTACGATATGAACAGCCGCACCGATGTGCCAGGGTACGGTTACCAGTTGGCACGTGGCGCCACCGCCCTCACTGAGTCGTGGCAGGCACTACCTACTGTGTCAAATAATCATTTGATGCTGGGACATATTCTGGAGTGGTTCTACAGTGGTATTGGCGGCATTCGGCAGCAGGAGCATTCAATCGCTTTCAACCACATTGAGATTCGGCCTGAGATTGTAGGGGACCTGACGTTCTCCAAAGTTACCTACGACTCTCCCTACGGTGTGATTAGCACCGACTGGAAAAGGAATGCCGATACGTTGGAGTTAAGCGTGGAGATACCTGCTAATACTACAGCCACTGTTCACTTACCCATGACTGCGACAGACCAAATATTCGAAAGCGGAAAATTAGTAGCTGGCAACAAAGACCTGCAACAGCTTCCCTCTGAAAATGGGCGTGCTTTTCTAAAAGTGGGATCGGGTACTTATCACTTTGTGGTGCAGGCTAAAAAGGAGCTTTAGTGCTAACCCTGAATTTTGCCTGAGGCAAGGTTTCAGGATGTGATTTGCAAAACAGGTCGGCAAAAGCAAAAGGGGGAGGAGTGCGAGAAAGTTATTGCCCTGCAAAGAAAGCAAGCTGGATTCCACCCGTTTTACCATGCCAATAGACAAATTATAGGCATGAATGATGATAAGACAAGTAATTAAATAAACAGGATGCATCTCAAGAAAATAAGCCTTACCCTAATCCTCTCAGCTTTGTCAATGGCTGTGGTTTTTGCACAAAAGGCAAAGACAGTGGTTCCACAGAGCGAAATGGAACGCGTGTATGAAGAGGTGAAGACACCTTACAAATACGGTCTGGTGCTGATGCCGTCCAATAACTCTAAAAAGACAGACTGCCCCACTGTGTTCCGTAAAGGAAACAAATGGTATATGACGTACCTTGTTTTTGACGGCCGAGGTTACGAAACATGGCTGGCAGAGAGCAAAGACCTGCTCAACTGGGAACATAAGGGTACGATTATGTCCTTTTCTAAGGACACTACCTTGTGGGATGCACACCAGAAGGCCGGATACCTTGCCTTACAGGACTATAAGTGGGGCGGCAACTACAAACTGAACAAGTATGATGGGAAGTACTGGATGAGCTACTTTGGGGGCAACTCCCCAGGCTATGAGCAGGGACCGCTCTCCATCGGGTTGGCCTATACTAAGCAGGACCCTTCTAAAGTACATGAATGGCAACGCTTGCCTAAACCGGTGCTCACGCCCAATGACCCGGATGTAGGCTGGTGGGAAAACCGCAATAAGCTGTTTAAAAGCACGGTGATTCGCGACAAAGATAAAAAAACCGGCTACCCATTCGTGATGTACTACAATGCGGTTGGTGACTCCCTGGAAAATAACCTTAAAACCAGGTGGTACGAACGGATTGGTATGGCCGTTTCTGATGATATGGTCACTTGGAAAAGGATTATGAAAGATCCGGTAGTACACCATCCTATGGGCATTACGGGTGACCCCGTTATCCAGCAAATAGGAGATCTGTATGTGATGTTCTACTTCGGGGCCTTCTGGAAGGATCGAAAAGGGGCTTTCAACCGCTTTGCATGCTCCTACGACCTGGTGAACTGGACTGACTGGACAGGCGAAAACCTGATAGAATCGTCGGAGCCTTATGATGAACAGTATGCCCACAAGTCATTTGTAGTAAAGCATAAGGGGGTGGTATACCATTTCTATAATGCCGTAAACAAGAAGGAACAGCGCGGGATAGCGGTGGCCACTTCCAAGGATATGGGTAAAAGTAAACTCACTTTCAACGCTGAACCCGAATCAGAAGCAATCAGGGAATAATTCCTGAAGGATGCAGCAGGGCAAGCAAAGGGGCGCTGTGTCGCACCTGTAATCTGAGCCGTCACGATCCGGAGCAGCGACATAGCAAGCAGAACAATCGGTGTGACAAAAGTAAAAGCCACCATCTTGCCCTGGTGCATGGACTGGAAAGCCAAGTTTTTCATTTCTGCCGGTCAATTTTGGCCGGCAGGGCTTCCACAGAGCATGCTTATGGGCTGATGAGAGGATGGGTTGGGTGGAAGAGGTGGAAATGTACCTGTCTCTTTGTAAAACTATTTTTAGCAGGACGCATCCATTCCATACGAACAAATCGACCTATCATTGTATCTATAACCCTCAAACCGTACATGAAAAACCTTCTCATTCTCTTTTTCCTTCTTTCCTGCTTTACCCTGCAGGGGCAGCATAAGGGAGCAGAAAGAACTATGTTGTTTGATGCCGACTGGCGCTTCCATAGAGGCAACGTGCAAGGGGCGGAGCAGGTAAGCTTCAACGACTCTCAATGGCGCACCGTGGACCTGCCGCACGACTGGAGCATAGAAGATCTGCCGGGTACTGATTCTCCTTTCTCCCCCGATGCCCTCAACGGCGTGAGTATCGGCTTCACAGTAGGGGGGACCGGGTGGTACCGCAAGACATTCGCTGTGCCTGCTTCCGCGAAAGGCAAGCGCTTGGTGGTGGAGTTTGAGGGCGTATACATGAATTCCGATGTTTGGCTGAACGGGCAGCATCTGGGGAACCGGCCTTACGGTTATTCCTCCTTCTCTTACGACGTTACCGATAAAGTGAAGCCGGGGCAGGAAAACGTGCTGGCGGTACAGGTGAAGAATGAAGGTAAGAACAGCCGCTGGTACACTGGTTCCGGTATTTACCGCCATGTATGGTTCAAAACCCTGGCGCCGGTGCATGTGGCGCAATGGGGTACTTATATCACCACCCCCCAGGTGAGCACGGCGTCCGCCAAAGTGAACGCCCGCACCAAGGTGCGGAACACAACCCAAAAAGCGCAGAAAGTGCGCGTGGTTACCCGCTTCCTGGATGCCAGGGGGGCGGAGAAAGCTAAAGCAGAAGCCACCCTTACTGTTCCGGCACGGGGGGAGCAGGAGTTCAGCCAGGATGTCACTCTTGCCTCTCCAGCGCTTTGGTCGGTAGAGGATCCTGTGCAATACACCGCATTGACGGAAGTGTACCGGGGTCGCAAACAAACAGATCGGACCGAGACCAAGTTCGGGGTGCGGAAACTTGCCTTCGATGCTAAAAAAGGTTTTCTGCTGAATGACAGGCCACTGCTGCTGAAGGGGGGCTGTGTGCACCATGATAACGGTCCCCTTGGAGCCAAAGCCTACGCCAGAGCCGAAGAACGCAAAGTGGAGATACTGAAAGCCAGCGGCTTCAACGCCATCCGCTGTGCCCATAATCCGCCCTCCCCGGCATTTTTAGAGGCATGTGACCGGTTGGGTATGCTGGTCATTGATGAGGCATTTGACGCTTGGCGTGAGAAAAAGAATAAGGATGACTACAATGTGTATTTCGATAAATGGTGGAAGTCAGACCTGGAAGCCATGGTGCTGCGTGACCGTAACCACCCGTCCATCATCATGTGGAGTACCGGCAACGAGATTCCGAACCGGCACAAGCCGGAAGTGGCAGAGGTGTCACGGATGCTGACAGACTATATCCACCAACTGGACCCGACCCGACCCGTAACGAATGGTGTGAATGGCGTGGATCCCGACAAAGATGCCCTCTTTGCTACCCTCGATGTGGTGGGTTATAACTATGCGCGCGACAAGTATGTGTCAGAGCACACGCGTGATCCGGACCGGGTGGTGTATGCCGCAGAGTCTTTCACCATAGAGGCCTTTGACTACTGGATGGATGTGCTGGACTACCCGTGGGTCATCGGGGATTTTGTGTGGACAGCCTTCGACCATATAGGGGAGGCGAGTATTGGCTGGTTGGGCTACAAGCAAAGCAAGGATTTCTATCCCTGGAACCTTGCCTTCGTGGGCGATATTGACATCTGTGGTTGGAAGCGCCCACAATCCTATTATCGTGATGCCCTATGGAAGGTGGGTGATAATGTTTCTTTATTTGTAAAGCCACCCACTCCCTCTTTTCCGGAAACAAACCCCAAACCCGAAACCTGGTCCAACTGGAAATGGAAGGACATGGTAGCCAGTTGGAATTGGGAAGGATATAAAGGTACGCCTCTGGAGGTGGAGGTGTATTCTTCGTGTGAGCAGGTGGAGCTTTTTCTGAATGGGAAATCTTTGGGTAGGAAAAAGACAAACCGCTCAACAAAGTTCATGGCTACCTATGAGGTGCCCTATCAGGAGGGTGAGTTGAAAGCAGTGGGCTACAATGGTCAGAATCAAGCAGCCGTTTCAGAGTTAAATACCGCTGGGAAGCCAAACCAGATCAAACTGACGGCTGACAGAACTGAAATAAAAGCTGATAATCAAGACTTGAGCTACGTGACAGTGGAATTGCTGGATGCCAGCGGCGTCCGTCACCCCAAGGCAGAAGATCTGGTGAAGTTTGAGTTAGAGGGGCCTGGAAAGATAGTAGGAGTAGGAAATGCCAATCCTAAAAGCCTGGAAAGTTATCAGGATCATGAGCGCAAAGCGTGGCAAGGTAAGTGTCTGGTTATCATCAAGGCAGGGAAAAACGCGGGTGAGATAACCTTAAAGGCAACAGCAGAAGGAATGGGGCCTGCTGCCGTAAAGGTAGTTTCCGTGAAAGAGTGATGAACCGGGTAAAAGAGCCGGCACAATGCCTGTTGGGGCGGCTCTTCCTTTCCAAATTAGAAGCCTATCCGTTGTAAAATCTTACCTGCACAAGACTGCACTTCCATGATAATATCCTCTAAGGACAAGCCTTCGTTATACTCCGTGGTCAGCATCGAAACCGCCAGCACAGCTACAATTCCGGTTTCCATATTGCCTATGGGCACCACAATATCCGTTACCCCTTTCGACAGGTTACTTGCTTCTATATAATATCCTGTTTCCTTGATTTTAGAAAGTGACTCAGTGAGTTCCTTTTGCTGTAATTTGGAGTACTTCTTGAAAACGTCATTGCTTTTGAGGACATTATTTTGTTCCTCCTCAGACATAAAGGATAGAAATACCTTGCCGGATGCAGTCAGCACAAGCGGGAAAAGACTTCCTTCTTCTATGGAAAGGGAAATCGGGCTGGGGCTTTTGGACTGGTGAATAACCATGAGCTGGCTATGGTACAGCACACTTAGATGGCACGACTGTTTCAATACCCCCGCTAATTCGTACATAGGATATTGAGCGGCGGTACGTATATCATCCACCGGGGAGTGTCTATGCGATAGATTGTATATCTTAAGGGACAATTTGTATTTACCGGATATCTCTTCTCTTATAATGTATCCTCTTGCCTCCAGGCAAACGAGCATCCTGAATATTTCATTTGACTTTCTGCTGATACCTGTGGCTATCTCCGTTTGGGAAAGGGGCATCGCCTTAAGCGACAAATATTCGAGAATGTCTAGCCCTTTCTCCAGTGCCGGTGCCTGATATTTTGTAGCCTTTTCTATCTCTGTCATACTTCATTCAATGATAAAGCAATATAATCAAATATATACAAGGGGGCATAATTTTTAGCAAACCGGCCTCTAAAGCAATGGGGGCCGGTATCCCTGAAGAACCCCTCAAGGAAGTTCCAAGCTTCCTGCAGCACCTTTCCCCTGTGAGCAGGACTCCAGTGTCCCCTGGTGGCTTGGTGATTCATTGATTGGTTTCCCATCACCTGAACTCCCCCTTGATAAGGGAAGAGGACATGCTGCTGTATAAGAAATTGGGATTGTTCTTGGCCGAACTTTCTTGCCTGCCCTCATTTCATCTGCTGCATTGCCCCTTTGCCTGCCGGTAGGAGATTGTCTTTATAAAACGCAATCGGGAACAGGATACAGCAGGATACATAAACTATATCCTTTGTTTATATTTAAATAATGAGTTTAAATATGATTCGCAGTGCTGCTTCTGTAGAACCTATAAGCTCTTGTAGATAAAAACTTTGTCCAGTTCTGAGTAGAAGCCATTGAGAAGGAGAAACATCAACATCGCTAACTAAATTGTTCCAACCCATATAAAGCTTTCAAAATGAAAAAAATCATATACTCTTTAAGGAGATTGCTGCTCCCATGCATGGTGTTGGGATTTAGCCAGGATGGTTTCCCCCAAGAACTGGCATTCCATGGGCATGCTACAGGTGGGGCAAGGGAAAAAGCAGCGGCTATTTCTGGGGTCAGCCACACCCATAGGGATTCGAAGCCCTACCAAACGGCAAGCGTAGCACAAAATGTAAACATAACCGGAAAGGTGGTCGATGAGAAAGGAGTGGGTATGCCAGGCGTAACGGTCATGGTGAAAGGTACTAGTATAGGAACAGCAACCAATACTGAAGGGGACTTCACACTGAGTGCCCCACCTGATGCCAAGACCCTTGTGGTGTCCTTCATCAGTTACCTGACGCAGGAGATACCTATTGATAAACGCTCAACCATAAATGTGAGACTTACTCCTGATGCCAAGGCTTTGGATGAGGTAGTGGTAGTAGGATACGGTGTTCAGAAAAGGGCCAATTTAACAGGTTCCGTAGGAACTGTTTCTGCAGATGTATTAACGCAAAGGCCTGCACCCAATGCTGCTAACTTAATGCAGGGCCGGATAACTGGTTTACAAGTGACTCAGCCTTCTGCAGAACCTGGCCGGGATAATCCTAATTTTCTAATCAGGGGGCGAGGTTCTTTTGGCGGTAGTACAGAGCCTTTAGTGTTGATAGATGGGGTAACTGGGTCTTTCAATAATCTTTCACCAGATGATATTGAAAACGTCACAGTCTTAAAAGACGCGGCTTCTGCCTCAATATATGGCGCTAGAGCTGCCAATGGAGTTATTCTGGTTACAACTAAAAAAGGGGATAAAGGCACCCCAACGGTTAGTTATAGGTTAAATGTGGCGCGTCACACTCCAACTGCATTGCCTGATTTAATTACTAACTCAGCTGAATACATGCAAATGTATAATCTTGCAGCAGCAAGATCAGGTATTGCTTTCAGATATCCCTTAGAAGAAATAGAGAAATATAGGAATGCCACAGACCGAAACCAATATCCTAATTTTGATAACATTGATTATTATATAAACCCAGCCACTGTTACAAACCACAGTTTGGCTATATCCGGAGGTGGGGATAAAAGCACCTATAATATGTCCATTGGCTATCTTGACCAGAATGCCATGATTCCCGGATATAAGTTTAAAAGATACAATGCTCTGCTGAATTATTCAGCCGATATAAGTCAGTATGTGACTGTAGGGACTTCCATGAACCTGACGCATAAGGATAGAAAGGAACCTCCCTTCACAGGCGAAGGCATGGCATTGAGCATATATGCTGCTGGACCACTTTATGGCCCTTTTTTACCTGATGGAAGTGGCCGTATCGTTTCCAGGGCATACCAATTAGAGGGAAGAAACCGAAATCCTCAGGAATACTATGCCATGGGTAATCAGAGGACTAAAGAGTACAACCTCAACGGACAAGCTTATATAGATATCAAACCATTCAAAGGAGTAACCTGGTCTTCTAAAGTGGCGGTGAATTATGTGGATGAATTCTATAAAATGCACCAACAACCCTATAAGGCATACTTGCTTCAGGAAAAGGATACTCAGACGGGTGATAATAAGATGTTTACTTTTGGGCCGGATGTATTGGGGGTAACCGATCAGTATTCAAAAGCTATAACTCCTACGGTTTATTCAACCATAACTTATGATACGGAGATTGGGAAAAACCACACTATAAAAGCATTGGCAGGATACGAGCAGATATCTTATAGATTTCAGGGGTTGCGAGGCAGAAGAATCAACACGGCAGCTCCGGTCTTATCTGAATTACAAGGATATACGGCCGAAAATCAGTCATTGTTTTTTAATCACCCTAGGTTGCCCGGCCTTGCTGGCCCGTCAGAATGGGCATTGCAGTCTGTTTTTGGGCGGATAAATTATGATTTTAAAGGTAAATATCTATTGGAGGCTAATGTACGCTATGATGGTACTTCCAGAGTTTCGCCCGGCTATCGATGGGGAGCGTTTCCCTCCGTGTCTGCAGGCTGGTTAGTCTCTGAAGAAAATTTCTTCCGAAACCAGTTTGACTGGATCAGTCTGATGAAGGTTAGAGCTTCTTACGGTACTTTGGGTAACTCAAATATCTCTACCTATGCTTACCAGGATATTCTTGCTCTGAATGTTTATTACCCTTTTGGAAATACGGCTTTACAACAGGGGGGTGTTGTGAATGAACTGAGGGATAAGTCAATAAGATGGGAGTCAACTAGCATTGCCAATGTGGGGTTGGACATGAGTATTCGAAACAGATTGTTAGGTGTTAGTATTGATTGGTTTAAGAAAACTTCCTATGACATTCTGGCTAGTCAGCCTGTGCCCTTGAGTTTAGGCCTGTCCAGTCCAACCCAAAACGTAGGTAAGCTACGCAACACGGGCATTGAGATTGAGCTCACGCACCAGAATAAAATAGGGGAAGTGACTTATGGAGCTAATGTGCTTGTTTCTTCTGCAAGGAACGAAGTCCTGCATATTGCCGTGCCTTCCAAAGGCACGAGCATCAGAGAAATCGGTTTGCCTTATGACGCACATCACTTATATGAGTGGGACGGGATTTTTCAGGTTGAAGATATAAATAACCCTAATGTCCCTAGGCATGTCCTGAACCCTTCGCCAAAGCCAGGCGACCTTAAAATGAAGGATCAGAATGGCGATGGTGTTGTGGATGCAAATGACCGTATCGTGGTAGATGGGGCATACCCAGATTACACTTACTCTTTTGGTTTCAACGTAGGGTACAAAGGGTTTAATCTCAATGTCTTTTTTCAGGGAGTAGAAGGGCTTAAAGCACGGGTGAATAACTGGGGGGTAGATCCTTTTATGCAAGGAACGGCCCCAACTACCAAATGGCGCAATGCCTGGACTCCTGAAAACCCCACTAATACATTGCCTGCCCTTTATATAGCTGGTTATCCTGGGGTTGCCAACTATGGTGGTTCAACTTACTATTTACAAGACGCTTCCTACCTGCGTCTAAAGAACCTTATATTATCCTACGATATACCAACTACACTTGCTTCACGCATAAGATCTAAAGGTTTGAGTGTCTATGTTTCCGTGGACAACCCGTTCACCTGGACGGACTATGAAGGGGGTGACCCAGAAAGAGCTAGTATGTCAGGTAACTTCTCGCAATATCCTCAGGCAAAGATTTATAACGCTGGTTTTAACGTCAGATTCTAAAATAGAAAGCAATGCAGACTTGTAATAAAATGAAGATATGGCTATCGGCTTGCCTACTGATGCTGATAACTGCCTGTGACAAAGATTTTCTTGATAAGAACCCCTTGGATAGTGTTTCCAGTGAAACATTCTGGACTACGGAAGCAGATGTTAAAGCTGGTTTGGCAGGGGTTTATGCCAGGCTACAGCAAAACTTCTTAGGGTACGAGAGAGTTTACTTGGACGGGCTTTCTGACAATGCGTTCTTAGACCCCGGAAACGGCAACCAGGCCAACATGACTGTGATGACAACGGGGAGTATTTCTCCAGGGCTAGGTGGGGCAATGGTTAATATGTACAGTACGCCTTATCGGGTAATAGCTTCCTGTAATTATTTTTTGGATAACGTGGACAAAGCTCCCATAACAGGGGCGCAGAAGGAGATGTACAAAGCTGAGGTTCGCTTTATTAGGGCATTGTCTTATTTTGACTTGGTGCAGAATTTTGGAGGGGTTATTCTTTACAGTAGTTTCCCAGCCACTCTAGAGTCTGCCAAGATAGCAAAAAGTACAGCTGCTGAGGTATATGCTTTTATTGGGCAGGACCTTGATTTTGCCATAGCCAATTTACCAGATGAGGTTTACAATGGACATGCAGTGAGGGGGAGTGCGCTTGGGTTGAAAGCCCGGGTGCTCATAACGCAGCAAAAATGGAGTGAGGCAGTGCCCCTTTTAGAGAAAATTATTGCCTCTGGTAGGTTTAGGTTATCAAATAATTATGCGGCTTTGTTCACAACGGCAGGGCAAAGCAATACTGCTGTTAACCGGGAAATCATGTTCTCAACCCAATACTTAGCTCCTAACAATGTGCATAGGGCAAATGCAGGAATGGACATTGAGTTGGGTTGGTGGTCGCTGATACAACCCTACAAGGACTTGGTAGATGACTATGAAATGAAAGATGGTAAAATGGCCAACGAGTCACCTTTGTTTGATCCGGCTAAGCCTTATCATAACAGGGACCCTAGATTGGACATGACCGTACGGTTACCAGGTGAGGTTTGGAAGACAGCTACAGGTTCAGCTTGGGAAGGAAGCTACACTTCGCAAACTGGATTTCTGATGGAAAAATACGTTAATCTTGCACGCGCGCCCTTCACTGCTGCTTCCGCCCAAAATACAGACCAGGATTATGTGCATTTACGTTATGCCGACGTATTGCTTATGTATGCTGAGGCTAAAAATGAATTAAGCGGGCCTGATGCCACGGTTTATGCGGCAGTGAATCAGGTAAGGTCCCGAACAGGTGTGAATATGCCTCCTGTTGACGAATCAAAATACAATACGAAAGAAGCTTTACGGGAATATATACGACATGAAAGGCGTGTTGAATTAGCGCTGGAAGGGCAGCGTTACTTTGACCTGAAACGTTGGAACATTGCTCATGTTAAGCTACCCTCTCTAAAGACCCCCACTGGTGCTCCGCTTGTTTTTGGAACAAAGAACTACCTCCTTCCTTTCCCGCAGTCAGAGTTGGATAACAATCCAACGTTAATCCAAAACGAGGGGTATTAATTTATAGTTGAAGGACATTCAACGAACTAAAATAGACAGGTATTTAACTATTTTTAGTTAAATACCTGTCTATTTTAGTTCGTTAAACCGAATTATCATCCTTGCATACAGCAAGCACCAGCAATAATGAAGCATCTTCTATTTTATTTATTCGCAACACTTCTTTCTCTTACAAATTCATATTCCCAGGTTCAGCAATTAGAGCAATATAATGTTGTTTGGAAAAACCAGAGCATAAACTCAAGCGAGTCTATGCCATGTGGGGGTGGAGACATAGGCCTTAATGTGTGGATGGAGAATGGGGAGCTGCTGTTTTACATGTCCCGTAGCGGTGCTTTTGATGAGAACAACGTATTCCCCAAGTTTGGACGGGTAAGGGTAAAGCTATCACCCAATCCTTTTGAGGAAGGAACAAGTTTTAGGCAGGAGCTTAAACTCCAGGAAGGGTATGTAGAGGTAACTGGGCAAAAAGGTAACCATACAGCTAAAATCAATGCCTGGGTTGATGTGTTTCGGCCAGTAATCCATATAGAAGTTGCTAGTAATAAGTCTGTCAACGCAGAGGTTTATTATGAAAACTGGAGAGCTCAGTACAGAGAATTAGCCGCTGGTGAAAAATTCGCTTCTTCTTATAAATGGTCAAAAGAAAAAGTCATAAGCCATAAAGATGACATCAGTTTCAGGGGATCAGATATTCTATTTTACCATCGTAACTTAGATTCTACAATTTTTGACCATACCGTAAAACAACAAGGCCTTGAGTCAGTTAAGGCACAGCTTCTGAACCCCTTGAAGAACTTAACCTATGGTGGACTCATGCGGGGTGAAAACATGCGACCAGCTGGAACATCTACCGGGAAGTACATAAACACAGAATATAGCGCTTGGAAATTGCAAAGCAATAGGGCGCAACGTTCACACAGGGTTGAGGTTTACCTGCATATTGATCAAGCCTCCAGCGTGGCAACTTGGGAAAGCGGCTTAGAAAAAATTATCCAAGATGCAACTGCTGCGCAGAGAACGGCTTTTAGCAGGACCAAGGAATGGTGGAGACAATTCTGGCAAAGAAGTTATGTTTTCATTGATCCTGATAAGCCTCATGCTGACTCCTCTCCATGGAAGGTAGGACGCAACTATCAATTATTCCGGTACATGCTTGGGTGTAATGCCTACGGAAAATACCCGACTAAATTCAATGGAGGGCTTTTTACGTATGATCCCGTTTTTGTTGAGCAAAAGTACCCCTTCACACCCGATCACAGGCAATGGGGAGGAGGTACTTTCACGGCTCAGAACCAGCGACTGGTATATTGGCCCATGCTGAAGAGTGGTGACTTTGACATGATGGCCCCGCAGTTTGATTTCTACCGGCGCCTGTTGCCCAATGCTGAATTAAGGACAAGGCACTATTGGGGGCATGCGGGAGCGTCCTTTACAGAGCAGATTGAGAATTTCGGCCTGCCGAACTATGCAGAGTATGGATTGAACCGTCCTGAAGGTTTTGACCCCGGAGTGGAGCATAATGCCTGGCTGGAGTACCACTGGGATACCTCCCTCGATTTCTGCCTGATGATACTGGACATGCAGCGATTTACCGGGAAGGACATCACCGGGTATATGCCCCTTATAGAGAGTAGCGTAGCTTTCTTTGATAGGCACTACCAGTACCGTGCCGGTTTGCGTGGTGCAAAAAGGCTGGACCAAGAGGGGCATCTGGTTTTATATCCGGGCACGGCTGCCGAAACGTACAAAATGACGTACAATGCAACCTCTACTATTGCCGGGCTGCAAACGGTTCTGGGTCGTATGTTGGAGTTGCCGGATGAGTATGCCTCCCCTGGAAAACGAACCGAGTGGGAGGGCATGTTGAAGCGGGTTCCCCCCATCAGCTTTCAGGAGATGCAGGGGCACAAGACCATAGCTCCTGCCAAGGTGTGGGAACGGGTACAGAATTCGGAGATCCCGCAGTTATACCCCGTTTTTCCCTATGGTATGTATGGCATCGGCAAACCAGATCTGGAAGTAGCCCTGAACACCTGGAGGTACGACACGGTAGCCATCAAAAACAGGAACTATATCAGCTGGCATCAGGATAATATCTTCTGTGCCCGTTTAGGCCTGACAGATGAGGCGGCAGCTATCACGACCCAAAAGCTTTCGGACTCCGGCCGTCGTTTCCCAGCCTTCTGGGGACCGGGGCACGATTATGTCCCTGATCATAATTGGGGTGGCTCCGGCATGATTGGTTTACAGGAGATGCTGATGCAGACGGATGGCAGGAAAATCTTTTTGCTTCCGGCTTGGCCTGAAGAATGGAACGTCCACTTCAAGTTGCATGCTCCCTATAACACGACCGTGGAAGGGAAGTTTATAAACGGAAAAGTAGAAGAGCTTGTGGTCACACCAAAAGCCAGGAGAAAAGATATCGTGCTGCCAGGAGCCTGATGCTTTATGAGTACAGGTGGCATTGGCTTTGCCGAAAACCCCAGGTCAGCTGGGTGGGAACCGATGGTGGAAGCGCTATTGACCTGCTTTCCATTTGCCCTCAGAGCACCTTTCAGGGAGTCTGCAACAGAAGTGGGTTCCTTTGGCAACAGAGTCACTCTGATGGGGGCGGGCAGGAGGCAAGGGCTAGACCTGTTTCCGGTGCTTCCCTGGGGGTATGATTTTTTGCCTGGGGGACGTATTTGACTTTGCTCCCTGGTATGGGTTTCCTGAGAAGGCTGCCTACCACACGCATAAGGCAAACGGGGGAATATGCCCTGGAACTGATGTCCCCTTTCCCTTTCTAAGGCTTCTGTGAGAAAACTTTTATTTAATGTTTTTATAAATAAAATATTTATTTATATTTAAAATAAGCAAATCAAAACTATTGGATGTGATAAGACTAACTGGAATAACTTGGGATCACAGCAGGGGACTTACGCCAATGGTGGCTACCGCACAGCGCCATAAAGAGTTAAATCCGGAAGTGGAAATTAGCTGGGTGAAAAGATCACTCCAGGATTTTGCGGATAAGCCCTTGAGCAGGTTGGCAGAGGACTTTGATCTTATTGTCATAGACCATCCCTGGGTAGGCTTTGTGGCGGCCCATCAGGTGCTTGTGCCGCTGGACAGGCATCTGCCCGCATCCTACCTGGAAGATCAGGCATCTCACAGTGTGGGTGCCTCCCACCAGAGTTATACCTATGGAGGACACCAGTGGGCCTTGGCCATAGATGCGGCGACTCCGGTAGCATCCAGCCGTCCTGATCTCCTGCATAGGCTACAGCTGCCACTACCACAATCATTTGAGGAGGTGCTGGAACTTGCCGCAGGAGGGGGGGTGATCTTTCCGGCTATTCCCATCGACACCTTGATGAACTTTTACATGTTCTGCATCGCGCTCGGGGAAGAGCCCTTTAAATCAGGCAAGGAGGTGGTGGGAATGGAAGTGGGTATTCAGGCGTTGCAGATGATGCGGGAACTGGCAGAGAGAGTTGACCCGGACTGTTTTCATATGAACCCGATCCGGGTATATGAGGCGATGACCACAACTGACCGGTATGCCTATTGCCCTTTTGCCTACGGTTATACCAACTACGCCCGGAGGGGCTATGCAGAAAAAACACTTCAGTTCCATGACCTTGTGTCCATGGGGGAAACAGGTAACCTCAGAAGTACCCTGGGCGGTACCGGAATAGCCGTCTCAGCCAGGTGCCAACAAGTGGAGGCGGCCGTGAAATACGCGGCTTTTGTAGCTTCGCCGCAATGCCAGCGCACCTTGTTTTTCGATAACGGGGGGCAACCGGGGCATCGTTCCGCCTGGAAAGATCAGCTTAACAACTCCCTGACAGCTAATTTTTTCAGCAATACGCTCCCTGCCTTGGACAGGGCCTTCCTACGACCAAGGTATGATGGGTACATGCATTTTCAAGATAACGGGGGCATCCCGATCAGAAACTATATGATGGAGGGTGGTCCTGAAGAGAAGGTGCTGCAGGATCTTAACGCCTTGTACACCAGTGTGAAACCTTATTTAACGGAGCTTATCCCATGAAGCCTTTAGAGAATTTAGTGGTGTTGGAGTTCTGTCAGTATATGGCGGGCCCTTCAGCAGGCCTGCGCCTGGCTGATTTGGGCGCAAGGGTCATCAAGATAGAGCGGCCCGGTAAAGGGGAGGCCGGCAGGAAAATAGCGATCAAAAACCTTTTTTCCGGGGAGGACAGCATTGTGTTCCATACCATCAACAGAAACAAAGAATCATATGCTGCGGACCTCAAGTCGCCGGAGGACCTGGCCAGGTTAAAAAAGCTGATTGCCAAGGCAGATGTGCTCACGCATAACTTCCGGCCTGGGGTGATGGAGAGGATAGGCCTGGACTACGAGTCCGTTAAAAAAATCAATCCCAAGGTTATCTACGGGGTAGTAACAGGTTACGGCAGTAAAGGACCATGGGCGGCTAAACCTGGCCAGGATCTACTGGTGCAGTCCATCTCCGGCCTTTCCTGGTTGTCAGGGGATAGGGATGATGGGCCCACCCCGTTCGGGCTTGCCATAGCTGATATCATGTGCGGTTCCCATTTTACCCAGGGCATCCTTGCCGCACTTATACGCAGGGGCAAAACGAAGCAGGGTGCCCTCGTGGAAGTGAGCTTGTTGGAATCTATCCTGGATTTTCAGTTTGAGGTGATCACCACTTACCTGAATGACGGGGGGCAGGCTCCCACCAGGGCCGTGAAGGGGAATGCCCAAGCCTATTTACGTGCGCCATACGGCGTATACGAAACCCAGGACAGTCACCTTGCGCTGGCGATGGAGGATCTCAATAACCTAGGGGAGAAGTTGGGGTGCTACGAATTGCTGGAGTACAGGGACCGGGATGCCTGGTTTACCCAAAGGGATGAGATCATGAACATTCTCTCCGCTTTCCTGAAGGGAAAAACCACCGCCGGCTGGCTTTCTATTCTAGAGGCTGCTGATGTCTGGTGCGCCGAAGTACTGGACTACAAGGGCTTTTTGAACCATGCCGGATATAAGGTGCTGCAAATGGAGCAGGAAACAGTTACTTCGTACGGAGATACAATAAAAACTACGCGGTGCCCTATCCGTGTAGACCGGGCCCGTTTGTTTTCAGCAAAATCAGCACCTCTGGTAGGGGAGCATACCGCTCAACTAAACAAAGAATTCAATTTATAAAGAAAGTTCCCCGATGCCTGCCTATGCGGGTAGCACTAGCCAACTCGGTAGCATGTGTCAAGAGGGGAGAAAACCTGTGGAGATGACAAAGCCCTTGGAAAATATATTGGTGGTAGACTTCAGTCAGTTCCTGTCCGGACCTTCGGCCAGCTTAAAGCTGGCCGACCTGGGGGCACGCGTGATAAAGGTGGAAAAGCCCGAAACAGGGGATATTTGCCGGCAGCTGTATATATCAAACTTGATCATGAACGGAGACTCTTCCGTCTTCCACGCCATCAATAGAAACAAAGAAAGCTTCATGGCCGACCTGAAAAGGGAATCGGACAGAGCCGAGGTATGGAAACTGGTGAAGCGTGCCGATGTCGTGATTCATAACTTTAGGCCAGGTGTGATGGAAAAACTAGGTTTTGACTTCGAATCGGTGAGGAAACTGAATCCCGGCGTGGTTTATGGCGAGATATCCGGCTATGGGGAGGAAGGGCCTTGGAGGGGCAAACCGGGGCAGGACTTACTCATCCAGTCGCTATCCGGGCTGACCTGGCTAAGCGGAAACGGCACCAAAGGACCCGTTCCCATGGGCATTGCCGTGGTGGATATCATCACCGGGGCACATCTGGCACAAGGGATCCTGGCATGCCTGGTGCGCAAAGGCGTATCCGGGGAAGGCGGCCTGGTACAAGCGAGCATGCTTGAGTCCATTGTCGATTTTCAGTTTGAGACAATCACCACTTTCCACCGTGACGGAGGGCAGCCAACACAAAGGGCATTGAGGAACAACGCACATGCGTATCTGGGTGCCCCCTATGGGATCTACCAAACCAAGAACGGATACATAGCCCTTTCCATGGGAGCGATTCCGCAGCTGGGTGATTTATTGGGCTGTACTGAACTGTCGCAATACCCGGAAGCGGCTTCCTGGTTTGACAAACGCGACGACATAAAGGAATCCCTGGCAAACCACCTGTTGACGGGCACAACCGAGCACTGGCTTTCCCTCCTGGAACCTGCCGATATCTGGTGTGCCGACGTGCTTACCTGGGACAAGCTCATGGCGCACGACGGATTCAAGGTGTTGGAGATGGTGCAGGAAGTCACCATGGGGGATGGCTATCGCTACCTGACGACCCGTTGTCCAATAAAGATGGATGGGGTGCTCTTTAATTCAGAAAAAGGGGCTCCCAAGCTTGGCGAGCATAATGCGGCGATAAGGGAGGAGTTTTTTGTGGAATCACTAGTGAAAGGATAAGATTTGGAAGACAGCATCAGGTTTGCCGTTAGGGCTTTTGGTCCCTTTGAGGCCGCAGTAGAGAAAGTTTGGAAAGCTTATTGTCAGGAGACGGGCTGTAAGCTCCAACTTGAAGCCGTACCCATGGACCTTCCCCTTTTACATGACGCGGTACTGGGAAAGGACGGGTTACGCAAGGGGGACTGGGACATTGCCCACCTCAACACCGACTGGATTGCAGAGGCGCATGCCACAGGCGCTATTGAGGACTTAACACCTTACATAAAAATCAAAAGCCCTGATGACTTCCCGGACGGGTGGTCTGGCTCGCTGCTGGGAATGCAAACCTTCGATGGGAAAATACTGGGATTGCCCTTTCACGACGGACCTGAATGCCTGATTTTCAGAAAAGATCTCTTTGAGGATCCTTCCGAAAAAGAAGCTTTCCGCCGGGAGCATAATCTGGAGTTAGCGCCCCCGGGGAACTGGGATGATTTTGTAAGGATTGCCCGCTTTTTTCAAAGGCCGGAGCAGGGCCTCTATGGATCCGTATTCGCTGCGTTTCCCGACGGGCATAATACCGTTTTCGACTTCTGCCTGCAGCTCTGGACGAGAGGTGGAGAGTTGGTGCATGCGGATGGTACTATCCAAATCGACACTCCTGCCGCACGGGAAGGACTAAACTTCTACAGGAGTATCATCAGGGACAATACCGCCGTGTATCCCCAGTGTGAGAGTTTGGAATCCGTGAAAGCCGGGAGGGCATTTGCCAACGGGGAGGTGGCGATGATGGTAAACTGGTTTGGCTTTGCCTCTATTTGTGAAGTGGCGCCAAGTTCCAGGGTGAAAGGGAAAGTTGATATTGCAGAAATCCCCCATGGCCCTTCCGGTAAGAGCACTTCCCTGAATGTCTATTGGATGTACGCCCTCGGTACCGGAAGCAGGCATAAAGACGTGGCCTACGACTTTATCAGGTTTGCCGTAAGCCGGGAGAACGATAGACTACTGACACTGGAGGGAGGGATCGGTTGCCGTCTCTCTACCTGGCATGATTCGGAGATCAACCGCCTCATACCTTACTACAGCAAGTTGGAGGCGCTGCATAAGAACTCCAGAACACTTCCCCGTCAACCCGCCTGGGCGAAAGCCGCCGCCATAATAGATGAGGTGGTACGTAAAGCCATTGATACCGATTTACCGGTTTCATCTATATTGCGGGAGGGGCAACATCAGATAAATAAGCTTTCAGCTTCCTATGAATATAAACTATAAACCTGTATTACCCGACAACCCCATGCCTGTTGTCATCATTGGCGCAGGGGGAATTGTGAACGATGCGCACTTGCCCGCTTACCAGAAAGCTGGGTTCAAGGTGTTTGGCATCACGAACAGGACGCTGTCCAAAGCGGAAGATCTCGCCTCCAGGTATGGGATTCCCCATGTATTCGGCACCGTGGCCGAGGCGGTGGCCGCCGCCCCGGAGAACGCGGTATATGATCTTACGCTGATGCCCAACCAGTTTGTGGACGTTCTGAGGCAGCTGCCGGATAAAGCACCTGTCCTGATACAGAAGCCCATGGGTGATAATCTGGAACAGACAAAAGAAATTTATGCTGTTTGCAAAAGCAAAGGCCTGATTGCGGCGATCAACTGTCAGTTGCGCTTTGCCCCTTACGTCAGCGCTGCCCGCCACCTGATTGAATCAGGGGCCATCGGGGACCTTTATGATATGGAAGTGCGCCTGACAACGTATACCCCGTGGGAAATCTTTCCGCACGTAGTGAATCATGAGCGGCTGGAGATCCAATACCACAGCATTCACTACATCGACCTTGTCAGATCCTTTCTGGGTGATCCCGCAAGCGTAATGGCGAAAACCTTACGCAACCCCCATAAGAACCTGTCTTCTTCACGCACCACCCTTTTGTTTGACTATGGCGATTCCATGCATGCGGTAGTCAACACCAACCACGACCACAATTTCGGCCCCCATAACCAGGAAAGCTTTATCAAATGGGAAGGAACCAAAGGGGCCATAAAAGCAAAAATGGGCCTGTTGCTGGATTACCCAAAAGGAGTTCCGGATCATTTTGAGTACTGTGTCTTGAAAGATGGGGAGGAACCGGAATGGAAAACACTCAAGCTGGAGGGTAGCTGGTTCCCGGATGCTTTCATAGGGACAATGGCAAGCTTGATGCGGTATGCCCAAGGGGAGGCGGACACCTTGCCGACCAGTATTGATGACGTGATCAAAACAATGGCGGTCGTGGAAAGCGCCTATAAGTCAAGTGATACGGGAGGGGTGGCGGTAAATGGAAGTATTCTGAATTTCAAAGACATCTTATGCATATAAAATCTCAGTTTTACGAGGACTACGAACTGGGTGTAACCAGGCAAACGCTGGGGAGAACCATCACGGAAACGGATTTCGTGCTCCATGCCGGGCAAACAGGTGATTTTTTCCCCCATCACATGGATGCAGAGTGGTGCAAAACGCAACCCTTCAAGCAACGCATCGCCCATGGAACTTTGATATTCAGTGTTTCCATCGGGCAGACGGCGTCTGAGATAAATCCTGAGGCATTCTCTAAAGGCTACGACAGGCTGCGGTTTGTGAAACCCGTTTTCATCGGTGATACCATCTCCACCAAGGTAACGATTGCGGAGAAAGCAGAAGATAAAAAGCCCGGCTACGGGAAGGTGGTGGAGCACGTGGAAGTGTACAATCAGCAGGAAGAGATCGTGATGGTCTGCGACCATATCCTGCTGGCTAAGCGAAAGCAGGGGGAACAGGGGAATAGTGATTTTTAGTATAATTGCCGTTGTAAGGGTTGAGTTCTGGCCTGCACCCTTGATGCGTGCCAGCACCATACCCCAGCCCCCAAGCAGAACCTCAGCGGATGTAACCTTAAGTTCATGAAGAGATGATTGTGCCCAACCCTATCGAAGGAACCGCGCTGCATGCCGCAGGAGGTGTGTCTGCCTCCACTTGTTACCTGCCATTCCATAAAACAAAACAGTGGTCCTGGACTACCTTCTGGTTAATCCAGGCTTTATTTGCCTGGATTGTCGTACCGTTGGTCTTGGGAGTCGTAACGGTGCCCGATTACTTCTCTATCCTATGGAATGCCCCTTCCAAGGTGGTGTGGGGTGCTTTCCTGCTGGGTGCCTGCTATGGCTTTGGGGGGATGTCCTTTGGCTATGCCACCCGCTATATAGGCTACTCCCTAACCTATACCATTTCCATCGGTTTGTCCGCGATCATAGGCACCATGACCCCCTTGCTTTTAAGGGGGGAGGTGGCGGAGTATTTCGCAAGGCCCGGAGGGGATATCATTCTGACGGCAATGGGTGTGTCGATGCTCGGGGTAGCCCTTTGTGGGTATGCGGGATTCAGAAAGGAAAGTGAAATCGGCGTATCGCCGTCTTTCAATATGCGGCTGGGCCTTCTGCTTACAGTGGTGGGCGGAATCCTTTCCGCAGTATTCAACATTTCCCTGGAATATGGGCAGCCTATCGCCGATATGGCTGCTCAGAACGGAGCAGGGCACTTCGAGGGAAATGCAAAGCTGATCGTGTCCACCTCCGGTTGCTTTGTCGTGAATCTGGTTTGGTTCCTGGTGCTGGCCATAAAACAGGACAACCTAAGGGAGATGACAGGTGTAAATGGCCTTGGTGGTTTTGACATGATGAAGAACTTCCTCTGGTCTGCCTTCGCCGGCACTTTATGGTGCTTTCAATTCTTCTTTTATGGTTTGGGACACGTGCGCATGGGCAACTTCCAGTTTGCCAGCTGGCTGATCCACATGTCCATGCTTATTTTCTTTAGCTTTATTGTAGGTGTGATTATGAAAGAATGGAAAAACGTGTCGAAGGGTACCTACATCATGCTGATTACGGCATTGGTAATTCTTTGTGCATCTTTCATTATCATGACCTATGGCACAGTAGTGGGAGAGGAAGCAATGGCACAGACCAGTAGCGCGCGTTAGTATCCTGCCGGCTTTTTTCTATTGGTCCCAGCTGTCTGTCCTGAATGAAGAAACAGGCAGCCCCTCATTGCTGTACAAGTCACCGACTATGAAATCTTTGAAGGCATATCGCACGGCTACCGGTTCTTTCACCTGCGGTGAGGAGACGGAAACCGTACTGCCCGAGATAACGGCATGGGCAGGATAGAAAACTTTGTTACTCCCTGCGATCTCAAAGTTAACCAGTTCTTTACTGAAAGAGGTCAAGCCATTAGGTGCGTCCTTGAAACGTAAAATGACCTTATTTCCTGTTACTGCCATCGTATCGTAGCCCGGGCTGGCATACCCGAAGCCTTTGATGCCATATGTTTTGGATAAAGCCAGGTAAGCCAACCTGTTCCCAACCGCTTCCTTGTTGGCCGGGTGAATGAAGTTCTCTTCGCCAACATCCATCAGCACTGCCATGCCAGCATTCGGGATATGACCCAGGGACTTCCGCTGTGCATCCCGCACGAAGGCAGAGTTGTACTTGCCTCCCCTGTTGTAAGGGGGTAGCTGCGCATAATTGTAAGGCGTGATCTGCGCATAGTAAAAGGGAAAGTCGCCTGCGCCCCACAAAGATCGCCATTCCTTCACCATTGCCGGGAACAACTGCTCGTACTGGTCTGGCCTGTCATAGTTGGATTCACCCTGATACCAAATAACCCCCCGCATGCCGTAACCGATAACGGGGTGCAACATGCCGTTGTATAGGGTAGTGGGCGTACGGTTCACCACTGGGATTTTATCCCCCTCTTTGGGTACCTTGATATCCTCAAAAGGCTCCAGGGACTTAGGGGTCATCCAGGCTTCTGCCGTGGAGCCACCATAGCTGGTGTGGATCAAGCCAATCGGAATGTCAAGCACTTCATTCAATAATCTTCCGAAGTAGTACGCGGTAGCACTGAAATTAGCGACAGCTTCCGGCGCCGCCTCTTTCCAGGGGGAGGGTTTGCTGTTTTCCTGCGGTGCTGTCTGCGACGAACGCGGAACTGTGTAAATCCGGATGTTTTTGTTCCTGGACTTCAATATTGCCTCATTGGAGCCTATGATAGGCTGGCTTTTATATCCTTTCATGGGCATCTCCATGTTGGACTGGCCGGAGCAAACCCATACTTCCCCAATCAATACGTTCGTTAGCCTAACGGGCTTTCCATCGCTGATCGAGATTTCGAAAGGGCCACCGGCAGAGGGAGTGGCTACCTGTAGCCGCCATTTCCCGTCAGGGCCAACCCTGGCTGAATACTTCTTCCTACTCCAGGAAGGGGTGACGGAAACAGTACTGCCAGCTTTCGCCCATCCCCAAAAGGAGACCTGGGACTGCTGCTGAAGCACCATGTTGTCTGTAAAGAGGGAGGGGAGCTTTACCTCTGCATAAAGGACGGCAGGGAAGAGGCACAGCAGAAAGAATCCCGACAGCAGGCAGAGTGTTTTTTTTGGGCTCATATAGGTTGGTTTATTACGGGGGGCTTTCGGACTTCTGCCATAAGCCTATTTTGACTTTTTTGAGTAAGAGGCCAACATGTTGCTCACCGCCTCATCTCCCATCACGGCGTGAGGAGGTCTGGGATGTTGGTCATTAAACACACGCAATACCTCTGGTGCCTCAATTTGCACAAAGCTTTCACTTATTTCTCCTTCATCATCGATAATGTGCTCCAGGGAGAGGTCCAGGTGCTTGGCCAGGAAGAAATAAGCTCCCTTTCTTTTGTTAACCCCGTAGTCATGGCCTTCCTTTGGCAGATGGTGGTTTTCAAGGAGGTTTTCTTTGTTGTAGAGGCGATAGACATTCTTGATATAGGGATACTCTACTTCCGGGGTGTTGCGGGTCCAGTCATTGCCATCGGACACCAGCAGCATAGGCCGTGGGGCGGCAAGCGCCGCAATCTCCACGTTGCTGGTTTGGAGATCGGTGCTTTTATGGATCGGCATGCCGCTTTCACACACACATCCCCCAAAATGAAAAGAGGAAACCATAACGACCGGCACAGACACAGCTATTCGTTTGTCTACCGCCGCCAATACAAAGGCTTGCGTGCCCCCTCCGGATTCACCGGTCACCCCTATCCGCTTTCTATCCACTTCGGGAAGGGAGATAAGGTAATCGACGGCACGTATGCTGTTATGCGTTTGAAGCTGTAACGCGAAAGGATGCTTGTGGGAGGTTTGCTTGGCGTCGCCAGTACCAACCATGTCATACGCAAAGACAATGGCTCCCATCCGCGCCAGTGCAGCACATCGCTGCTGCACATCCTTCCCAAACCGGGGATCTTTTCCGTGGCCATGCGGCGAGAGGATAGCAGGATAGGAGGACTCCTTCTTGGTGGGACGGTAAAGGTTTCCGGTCACAAAGAAGCCGGGCAAGCTTTCAAAAGCCACATTCTCCACCGTGTAACCATCATAGGTCCTTTTGCTGTGGGCAATCGGGCGCAAGGGGGTTCTTTGGGGCAACTGGTTGAGCCTGGCACCTTCCCTGATCCGCTGCCGGATGCGGTTCGCCCTGCTTTCCCAGCTCCTGCGGTCATGGTAGGTGGTGGCAAAACTATCCAAGGCTGCTTTCCCTTCTGTTTCTGTATAATAGCGGCCCTGGCAAAGCATGGCAGGGTCTACCGCCTGGGCCATTGCATCAGAATGCTGCAACGCACAGACTGCCCAGGGCAGCAGCAGTAGTAAGGTGAGTGACTTTCTCATACATCATGCTTTTGAATTTAGCTCCTAAAATACAACTGACCTACCCAGAACATGTCGCCTGTCAGTTTCAATGTGGCTGTTTTCAGCTACTGTACAGCCAGGTCGTACACACTTAAATTTTCTGCTTCTGTTGAAGTTAGCCGGATGGTATACTGTCCTGCATTGATCATGCTCCCGGTTGTGCTGTTTAGATAGTTCCACTTGCCGGTGCGTGTAGACGTAAACTCTACAGGCTCTTCTTTCATCAGGGTGCCGTCTGCTGCGAAAACTTCAAGTTTTCCGGTAAATGTCTTTTTCAGCGGGTTATGATACCGTACCTCAAGGGCATAGATATCTGCTACTCCAACAGAAATACTCCATTCGACTGCATTGGCGGCAGGCTGTTTGAAAGTGATGGCCTCTTTGTTGTTGACAGTTTCTTTAACTATGCCAGTGCCATTGAAGCGGCCCTCAATGGCTGCATACTTGGTAGAAGGCTTCAGGTCATACGCAGGATCCATTGTACTGGCTTTGTTCACCGCTACCACGTACATAGCTGCCTCTTTTGCAGTCCTTTTTCCGTAGTTCCCAAGTTGAACTGTGGCTCCTTCAGGAAAGCGTTTCTTGTATACATGAAACTTCAGATTTCCGGCCCCGGCATTTTCAACAGTAGTTTTGGTGTCTTCAAAGTCATTCAGCCAGGCAGGTCTGGGGTTGATGGTTGTGTCAAGACCTATGTAGACATCTGCCGCTGCAGAGAGCGTAAAACTGGCTACAGGAACGCCGGCCCTTACCTTAGGATGTTTAGGCGCCACGACCCATTCTGCACCGTAGAGGTCCGGCGGCAAAGCACTGAAGGCTGCCTCACCATCAGAGTACTGCCTGTACCCTGTATCCAGCCAGCTCTTTACACCCCATTTTCTTGCTGCTGTTTTATCCTTTACCGTTAAATTCTGAATCAAAGGTTTAGGCCTTGGTGCTGGCTTGAGGGTAGGGTCAGCAGAGGCAATCGCTATGGCAGAAACAAGCGCCTGCCCGGCAGCGATTCTCGGGAAGGAAATAACAAGCTGGCCACCTTTCACCTTTGCCTTCACTGTTTTTTTCAAAGCGCCATCATGCCCTGCCTCTTTCCAGATATCCAGGTTGGAGATCACCGTGTCATTGTTCACTGCTACATCAAACAACCGCCAGCCGCTGCAGTCCATGCCGCCCCCCGTACCCAGCCATGGTTCTGTAAAATAAAGCTCCACCAGGTATTCCCCATCCGGGACAGGAAACTCATATCGTAGTTCCTGTAATCCATATCGGAAGTTTTGGAAGAGTTCCCAGTCTGCGGTGCCTGAAATAGGATCGTGCGTGCGGCGTTGGCTGGCAAAATAGGGCGCCATGCCTGGGAAGTTATCTGTCCAGGACCTTGATCCCCAGGTGTCCTTCCCTGTTCGCTGGTGGTCCGCCATCCAGGTATTGCCCTGCGTATCGGTGTAATCCGGCCCCCCACAGTTTACGCGGTACAGGTAGTTGTAATTGGGCTGGGCTGCCGTAACGGGCTTGGAACCAGTATAAAACCTGTCATAATGGGGGGCTTTAGGCAGATGGTTCAAAACAATATAATCACGCGCTACCTCCTTGCCGTCAACATATCCGATGGCGTAAAGTACATTGTGCCTGATATTGACATCATCCCACTGAAAATGGGTCCCTATCCCTTGTCGCTTTCTTTTACCCAATGATGCAGAAGCAACATCATTGAAGAGCTCTACCTCATCGCAGTTCGAATAAACCGTGATACTGTCTTTTATACCTGCCGATGTCCAACGGTCAGGCCAGGTGTGCGAGGCTATATACACCATCGGCTCGGTATCCTTGGGTGCATAGTTGGAGCGGAACATGTAATAGACATCAAGCGGTTCTTCCCAGGGAGTCAGTAAGCCTTTGTAGTTGACAGGGCCAATTTTATCCAGTTCTCTGTAGCCTTCTCCTCCCTGTACCCTGCCTGGGTTGTCGTGTGAGGTGAACAACCAGAAGTAATGCCCTGTTGTATTGTCTTTGGCTGATTCGGCTAACCGGACTTTCATCTCCATCAGTTGCGTCATCCGGTCTTCACTTACAATGCCATCCTGAACAAAAGGACCCTCTGTGTGCAAGCCAAGTGTGCGCCAGGCCCCGTATTCGCCCACCAGGACCTGCCGCTGCACATCTTCATTATAGGTAGCCGGGTTTCCGCCATAGGTTCCCGTCCAGTTTTGCGGCACGTCCCAATCCGTTCCGGTGCCGCCGTTACAGGTAGTAACCAACCGCTGCGAAGATGCTGTAGGGTCAAGTTCCCGGATCAGCTGCGTGCATTCCTGTGCAAACTCAGTAGATAGCTTGCTTTCGTTCTGAAGTCCCCAAAGCACTACTGATGGGCTGTTACGGCGTTCCTTTACCCATTCTTTTAAAAGTACCTTGAAATTTTCCCTGAATTCAGGTGTGTCAAACCACACATGGGCGGATATTTGGGTCCATAGCAGGATGCCCAGCTTATCCCAGTGTTCCTGGTAACGGAGGTTGTGGGGCTGGTGTGCGTCACGGAAGGAGTTAAAACCGGCGGCTTTCATTTGCATGACCCTCGACTTTACCTGCTCGGCACCAAAGGCGTGGCTTTGCCCCAGCAGGTGCTCATATTCGGCAATTCCGTTGATGAAAACAGGCTTTCCATTCAGGAAGAACTGGTTGGGCCCGTCTTTACCAATAGGCCAGCTTATCCATCTAATGCCATAAGGAGTGGTGGTTTTGTCTATTACTTTTCCCTTCTCTACAACTTCAGAGACAAGCGTGTACAGGTAAGGGTCCTCCAGCGACCAAAGGGTTGGGCTCTTGATGGAGGGAGGTTCCTGGCGTACAGTGGCCAAGGTGCCCGGCAGAATTTTCTTTTTTGCCTTTGACTCACTAACCGTTACACCATTCTTATCTAGCAGTTTGTGTACGATGGTAACTACCCGGGGCTTCCTGCTATAGTTTTTAACTTCTGAGTCGATGTAAACCCGTGCAGACATTTCCGATACAGTGGAGTCGTTCCATATGTGTACCCCAAAGGGTTCTATCCTCACCTGATCTGTTACGACTAAATGTACAGGCCTGAAGATGCCCATTGGCTGGGAGCCTTCTGAAAACCCCCGTTCGTCAGAACATCCTCCACATACCCAGGGTAGATCCCTGATTTCTGCCGGATGGTCGGCCCGCACAGCGACGGTGTTGGGCCGATTGTCCAGGTGTATGGCCTCTGTAATGTCAAGTGTGAAGGTTGTTCTTCCTCCTGCATGGTAACCTACCCGTTTGCCATTCACCCACACCGTTGCATAGGAGCCAACTCCTTCGAAGAACAGGAAATAGCGCTTGTCTTTTTGCTGTGGCTGCACTGTAAAGCTTTTGCGGTACCAGGCATAGCCGTGCCGGTTGCCGTGCCGCTTCCTTCTGTAGCCTTCATACCCGTCCCAGTTATGGGGTACATCTATTTGCTCCCATGCAGTATCATCAAACCCTGCCTTTTCAAATCCGGCATGGGCGTTTTTGTTTGTATCGTGGGCGATACTTCGCCATCCTTTGTCCAGGGATGTAACCTGCCTGACTTGCGCGTAAGCGTTACTGGCTGCAAAAAAGAACAGCAGCAGCATAGAGAGTATGGTAAATAGTGATCTGCTGCTATAAGTAGGTATCATATTCATTCTCATGTTCTTCTTCCGCATAAACCAGATAGGGCACCCTTTAGAGTTCGCGCACCCATATGTTCCGGAAACTCACCCGGCTGTCATGCTCCTGCAGGCGAATCGGTAACTTGGCGGCGTGGTAAGTATATTCCGGATAGCCTTCGTACATCATCGGCCCCTTTATTTCAACATGGTTTTGCACTAAGACGCCATTATGGAATACAGTGATATAGGCTGGGGTCTTCAGGGACTTGTCAGGGTTGAACTCCGGTGCGTTGAAAACAACATCGAACGTTTGCCACGTCTGTGGGGCGGTACTGGCATTTACCAGCGGAATATGCTGTTTATAAATACTGGCAGCTTGTCCATTATAATAGATCACAGACATATCTTGGTAAGACTCATAGATCTGTAACTCATACTGGTCCATCAGGAACACGCCGCTGTTTCCCCGGCTGTTGCTCCCGTCTTCTTTGGGATCGGGTGTTTTCCATTCAATGTGAAGCTGCACGCTGCCGAAAGGCTGCTTTGTTCTGAGGTCTGTCGCGTCCTTTTCTATCGTTAGGACGTCTCCTTTCACTTTCCACTTCACCTGCGTCCCATCCGGATGCTCCCACTTATCCAGGTCCCGCTTCCCGGAGAACAGGATAATGGCATCTGAGGGCGCTGTTCCTCTTTTACCAGGCGCTACCAAAGGCGGCTTCCTGGACCAGTCTTCCGTGTCTTTGGGGCTTATTTCCTGAGCAAAGCCAGCAGATGCACTCCAGAGCAGTAGTAGCGATGACAAAAGAAAGGACCTGGTTCTATTTACCATGGGATAATGCCTTTTAATTTCTTGCTGCCTTGTTGAAGCTAATCAGGGAAGCTGAGTTGAGTTGGATGCTGTTTTCCCCTACAGGAGCTTTAGGTTCCTATCCAGCCTATAAACTTTGCCTTCCTGCGTTTCAAAATTCACTTTCCGATTTCCATACCTGAGCGAGCATCTGTTTCCTGCTTTTGATACGACCTCCAGACCTTGCAACTTGCCATCGCCCCACTTCATGTTCAGGACAAAACCGCCACGGGCACAGACACCCTTGATTTCCCCTTCAGGAAGCGCAGCAGGCAGTGCCGGTAACAAGTCAATCGTTTCCTCATGGCTTTGCACCAGCATTTCTGCTATACCGGCCGCACCGCCAAAGTTCCCATCAATCTGGAAAGGCGGGTGCGCATCAAAGAGGTTTGGATAGGAGCCTCCCCCGGAGGCTGCCGGATGTATCAGCATCCGGATCATTTTATAGGCATGGTCACCTTCTTTGAAGCGTGCCCAGAAATTGATTTTCCAGGCAAGGCTCCAGCCGGTTCCTTCATCCCCACGGAACAGCAGCGACTGCCGGGCGGCTTGCATCAGCTCCGGGCTCTTGTCCCAGGTAATGTCCTCGCCGGGATGCATGCCCCATAGGTGTGACACATGCCTGTGCTTGTTGGCAGGATCATCCACATCCTCCAGCCATTCCTGTAGCTGCCCATGCTTGCCGGTTTGGTTAGGCGCAATCTTAGGCCACATGGCCTTCAGCTCAGCCCTGAAGCCCTGATCTGTCTGGAGTATCTCGCTTGCTTCTATGCATTTTTTAAACAGGCTTCGGATAATCTGGTGGTCCATGGTAGGGCCCGCAACCAGGCCCCCGTTCTCCGGGGAATTGGAGGGGGTGCTGATCAACCAGCCGGTCTTCGGGTCTTCCACCAGAAAGTCGGTAAAGAAGCGGGCAGACTCTTTCATAACAGGGTATGCTCTTTCCCTGAGGAACTCCTCATCCTGCGTAAAGAGGTAATGCTCCCACAGGTGGTGGCTTAACCAGGCACCCCCTGTAACCCAGATGCCATGGTTGGAAGCATTGATGGGAGCCGTTCCACGCCATATATCCGTGTTGTGGTGCGTCACCCAGCCTGGTGCATCATAGTGTACTTTCGCTGTTTTCCTGCCTCTTTCTGCCAGTTCATCGATCATGTCGAACAGGGGCTCATGAAGAGGGGAGAGGTTGAGTACCTCGGCAGGCCAGTAGATCATTTCCACGTTGATGTTGGTGGTGTATTTGCTGCCCCAGGGTGGTGCCATCATGTCGTTCCAGATGCCCTGAATGTTGGGTGGGCGGGTGCCGGGTCGGGAGCTTGCCAGCATCAGGTAACGTCCGTACTGCAGGTAAAGAGCTGCCAGGGAGGGATCGGAGGAGGTGGCAAAGTTGGCGATGCGCTGATCGGTAGGTAACAGTTGGTTACTGCTTTTGCCCAAATCAATGGAAAGGGTGTTGAAGTACTGCTGATAATCCCGCACATGGGCAGCTTTCACCTGCTCATACTGCTGGTGGCGGACGGACTGCAATGCCTCTTGGCAAACGGCGGCAGGATCTCCGGAGACATCATCATACTTTACATAATTTGTTCCGGCTGTGAGGTACAGGGTTACCTCGTCTGCCTTGCTGATGCTGATTTTGTCGTTTGAAACGGTAACCTTTCCTCCCTTTGCATCTGCCCTCAGGAAACTCTCGCCCCGTAGGGCCCCGTTGACAACCTGTAGCGACAGGGCCAGGGTGGTGTTGTCCACTTTTCGGTTAGCTGATTTTTTGTGTGGGCTGGTAAGTGAGGATTCAAAGCTTAGCTGGCCGGGCTTGCTGGCGGTTAAGTGAACCGCAATTACCTGGTTAGGCGCAGACGCCCAGTACTCCCTGGTAAAGGTTACGCCGTGCACGGTATAGGACGTGCGGGCTACCGCCTGGGAGATATCCAGCTCCCGTTTATAATCGGAAGGCGCTCCATGTCCTGAGAAGTTGAGCCATAAGTCGCCAAAAGGCTGATAAGCGGCCTGGTATTGTGGGAAGGAGGGCGGCCCACTATCCAATACCATGACTTTCCATGGCTTCTCCAGTGAGATCCGGTCTGGGCCTCCGGTTGCCTTGTCCTCAGGATAGACGCTGATAGGCTGCTCATTGCCTTTTACGCCCGTCAGCCCCCCCTTGTCGTAGTAGTTTAGCACTTGCACCGCAATAAAATTTTTGCCTTTCCTCAGCTGTGCCTTCGGGATGACGTAATGCCTTGATATGTCTTTGCCTTGTGTCGCACCTATAAGTTTCCCATTGACGAAAGTGAAATCATCGTCACGGGTTCTGCCAAGTTCCAGGACAAGGTCCTTGCCATCCCACTGCTTCGGTAGGAGAAAGGAGGTGCGGTACCATACGGCACCATCCAGGCCTTCCAAGCCCACGCTTTCCCAACCTTGCGAGGCGGGTACGGCCATCTCCTCCCACTTGCTGTCATCATAGTTGAAACGGGCGGGGGAACCGGACCCCATTTGGGTCGCTTTCACCTTCTGGATCCAGGCTTCCTTTTTCTGAGCATAGTCCTCCTCATTGCTTTTCCTGCCCATGAAGTGGGTCTGGGCGAGTGCCTCCGCTTCGTCCTGTTTGCCTTCTTCCAACAGCTTTCTGAGCTTGGGCAGGTAAGTGGCGGCCCCTTCCCGGTTATAGTCCCTTGGCTCCCCAGTCCATAAGGTTTCTTCATTGAACTGGATCCTTTCTTTCCCAACTCCTCCGAATACCATCCCCCCAAGCCTGCCGTTGCCGAGGGGCAATGCCTCTGTCCAGGTAGCAGCCGGGGAGGTGTACCATAACGTTAGGTCTTGCTTACCAGCCTGTTCCGTGTTGAAGGCAAAGAGGGTAATCAAAAGAAAACATACGGGGATAAAGCGTTTCCCATACATGTAACTGCTCTTCTTTGGGAAGGGCAGTGGTGCCGAAGGGAAAAAAGGAGAGCCATACTTCTCAGCAGACCGAAATCCATCCCTAAGCATCGCGATCAGTAAAAGACAGGTATTCCTCATAGATTACTCTAACCTCATTGGTAGCAGGGATACAACTTTTAGCCCCTATTTGGATAATGCCTGCTGTACTGAGTTTTCCTTTACATCCTGTTCCATCTTGACAGGTGTCTGTGCATGCCGGAAATTGTTCCCACCCAGATTGATGCTTTTAGTGTCTTTCCCATTTAAAAGCAGGAAGACACCTGTACCGGGTCTGGGGAATGCGTTGTAGATAAACGCATCCTCCACATTAGTCAGCTTTATGGCAGGAGCATGGAGGTGGGGCGTATAGGTTTTAAAACCACCGATTTCCAGCATTTTCACATTTTCAGCATCCAACGAGGGGCCTGACTCCGTATTGACCTGCACATTGTGAAGCTCAATATTCTTTGATTGCTTGATCACGAACCCTGTTTTAGCATCCATGTTAATGTCAGAGAAGGTGATATTCTCAATGGGCATTTCTTCCAGCCCATTTAAATAAGCCGCCTGGTTTACCTGCGCGGTGATATTGCTGAAATGAATGTTTCTAAACCGTGGTGTCCTCTCCGTTACGGGCTCAGGTTTGGTTACCGCGTATTGCATGTCAAGGACAATGGCTTGGTCCTTGATATTCTTCATGATGATGTTGTCTACCCTGATCTCTTCCACAATGCCTCCCCGGCCACGTGCCGTTTTGATTCGGATTCCTCGGTCAGTCCCGTCAAACACGCAGTTGGAGATGGTGATTTTCCTGACATCGCCAGACATCTCGCTCCCTATCACCACACCGCCGTGCCCAGAGAGCATCGTGCAGTTGGTGATGGTGTAGTTTTCAGCCGGAACCGCCATTTTACGGCCAGCTCTGTCCTTGCCTGACTTGATCGTGATGCAGTCGTCCCCCACGCTGATGTGACAGTTGGAAATGTGTACATTTTTACAGGACTCGGGGTTTATCCCGTCGGTGTTGGGCGAGGGCGGGTTATTGATGGTAACACCGGTGATGGTCACATTCTCGCAGAATTCGGGATTGACAGTCCAGAAAGGAGAGTTGATGATGGTGATGCCTTCAACCAACACATTTTTGCAGTACATCGGCTGGATAAACGGCGGGCGCAGAAAGCCCCGCTCCACCACACCGGGCAGGTCCGGTCTCAGGATATCCTGGTTCAGCCTGTGAAACTCTTTCTGCCATTTGGAGTCAGATGATTTCCTGGATTCCCCCTCCGCGAACGCCCACCATTTTTTTCCCTGCCCATCGATGGTCCCGCTGCCTGTAATCGTGATGTTTTCCTGCTTATAGGCGTAAAAAAGAGGAGAGAAACTTACAACATCTGTCCCTTCGTAACGGGTGGGCACCATAGGCAGGTAATCATCAAAATTATCACTGAATTTAACCAGAGCGCCCGCGTCAATGTGGATGGTGATGTTGCTTTTCAAATGTATCGGGCCTGTCAGGTACTCACCGGCTGGGAAAAAAACAGTACCCCCCCCAGCAGAAGAAGCAGCTTCAATAGCTTTCCTGATTGCTGCGGTCGCTAGTTTGCTGCCGTCGTTTTTCGCTCCATATCTAAGAACGTTATAGAAAGGCGCTTTCTCTTTAGCCGCCGCCGATGCCGCTGTGACGGCAAAGAAGAGGAGCGCGTGGAAAAGGATGCTGGTGATGCCGGAGAGTCTTACTTTCATTATCGATTAGAAATTTACTGTTTTCCTTTTGAATAAAGTGTTCGCCTCAGCCTTGCATTCTGGGTAGTTTCGCTGTAGCATCCGTCAGGTTCTTTGAGTGGAAAATCTGCTCGCCGTCAGCGAATACCCTAAAACCTTTCCCCTTCCCGTATTTCTTTCCTGTTTTGTCCCATAACACAGTGATGATTTGGCCGTGGTATAAGACATTGTCCAGGCAAAACCATTCCCACTGGCCTTCCGGAACAAGGGGGTTCACCTGGATGGTATTGTCCGCCTGGGGCTTTATCCCAACCAAGTCATTGATGATTAAGTCACAGAAGCCGGAGTGGTTGTAATAGCTGCTCCTGGGGTTGTCACCTTTCAACCAGTAGCCTGTTTTCTCATCCTGATACTCCCCGAGGTAGGGCTTGCCGTTCTTTTGATGGGACCAGGCGTAGGTTCTCAAAGCATCATAGTAATCTTTCTTAGACATGGAGTGACTGGAGTAGTTGTTGAGCAAGTTTGCCAGGCCCTTCAGGGTCTGAGTGGTGGCAAACGGCCAGATGGCACCGTCCCATTCGCATCCATGGCCAGAGCCACGGGTTCTGAAGGTGGGATGCCTGCGTTCAGCTGTCGTTAAGCCCCAAGGAGCAGAAAACCCCGTCGTGTCTTTGATTTGCTCCCAAGCCTTCGCAAACTCAGGTGAATCGTCGGGTAAACCAAAGTACCAGGGAATATAGCCTATAGCTTCGCGAGCATCTGAAAAGGGACCCTTTTCCAAGCGTACCTTGAAGAATTCCGCCTTGTTGTCCCAAAGCTGGGTTTGTACAGCTGATTTAATCATTGACGCTTTTGCCGCGTACTGGTTCGCCAAATCGTTCTTGCCTGCCACTGCCGCCATCTTCGCCAGTGCTGAGGCGTACCCATACATGTAGCTGCTTATAGTCGGCCTGACATGTTTTTCTTTTCTGGAACCGCTGATGGATTCTTCCATCCCGTCCCGCACATCAAATTGCCAGAACAGGTTACTGCCCGCGCTATTCTCCTCCACCCATTGTCTGTAGTCAGCATCCATGTCGTCAAGTATGCCCAGCATGTGCGCAGAATCCTGGTTTACCAGATAGCGGTTGTAAACGGCGTCCCCTACCCAGCTACTGAACTTGTGGAACTTGGTGTTGGGTCTGTTTTTTTCTACCGTAAACCAAAAGTTGACATACTGGTTGATGTAGTCCTGGTTGTGTAGCCAACGTCCTTCATAGATGTGGTGGGACAGCGCACAGCTTATTGTATTGTGCTTTCCGGCATGATTAACCGGAGTGATGAATTCAGTAAAAACGAATCCATCCGGGGTTTGCTTCAAGTGCTTTCTGAATGTCCACCAGCGGTAGTAGTAGGTCTGTTCTATAACAGAGTCAGGGCATTCAAACAGAGGGACATTCTGCTGCATCCAACTAACAGCTTGGCTGTTGGGGATGTGGTTCACCACATCTTCTGGCTCCATCTGGTTGAAATAAGCCACATATGCCTTTAGTTTGCCAGGTTGCAGAAAGCGCTCCTCCGGCTTTGGGGAATTTTCAGTGGAACAGGTTCTGACAACTGCCAGTAAGCCTAAAATTGACAACAATTTTGTGGCAAGACTTATCATAGAAAGACAGGGTTATAGTGTTGAGCAGTGCGGATAACAGCCGCACCGCCAGGAAATGCCTGGGGGCCATCCATGTTCCCTAATAGCAATATAGAAATAATAATTTTATAAGTAAACAACATATTTAGGTATAAAACATATTATCGTCCATACTAACCACTGCAGGCATTGGCTTAAAAGAACCGGGTGGGGTCTGTGGCATTCAGGGCGCATGTTTGACAGGGCTGCCCCTGTTACTTCGAGGATATGGATTTGCGGCTGACTTTCATGATTCCCTTCATAATGTTGTAATGGCCGGGAAAGGTACAGACGTACGGGTAATCACCGGCCTTGGGGGCCACAAAATAAATATCCTGCGAGCTATTGGGTTGTAGCAAACAGGTGTTGAACAGCACATCGGCGGAGATGGGAACGTACCCTAGCTTGGGGCCGTCCATGCCTAACTCCATGGCCTTCTTGCCAATCTCGTCACCTTTGCCTTTGGCGGTGATCACCAGGTTGTGGAGCATATCATCCGTATTGTCAAACACAAGCTTTACTTTGCTGCCCTCCGGCACCTCAAAATCCTCTATGCTGAACTTCAGTCCGGGTTTAGTGCCAATGGTTATAGTGATATCCGGGCCTCCCGCCCAATTCGCTGGTTGTTCCGTCGGGTTCTTCGATGGTTCGCCCCCGCAGGGAGTGTTGTTGTCTTTCTGCTGCGCGTTTGCTTGCTGCGTCATCATCTGGGCATGTTTCTGGTGTGCCTGCCCTCCTCCCGGGATGGCATTCAAAGTATAGTAAGCCAGGGGATGCAGGAGCTCGGTACCGGTTCGGGATTTTATTCCTTTCAGCATCAGTTCATGTATATAGCCTTCTCTCAGGCCGTGTACAATGAGCTTTACCTTGCGTCCGTCTTTTGTAACCTCGGCACTCGAGATGCTGTAGGGCAAGGCGTTGATGATAGGACTCCCATAGCTCTTTTGGTAGCTGTAGGTAAAGCCTGTCATCTGATAAGCCTTTGGATTGGAAGCCAGCCGCTTGTTTACCGGTTGCGTGAACTCCAGCTCAAAACCATCTGCCAGGGCTCTCATGGCCTTTATCTCAAATATTGGTTTCTTATTCCATACAAGGCGCTGCAAACCATAAAGCTCCCCTCCCGTGGAAGCCCATCCTCTGCTGGTCATGCCAACAAACAGGGAGTTGTCACTTCCCCAGGCCATGCGCAAGATGCCGGAGGAGAACCCTTCCCTGAAAGGGAAGCAGGCTCCCTGGTACTCCCCATTTACTTTCTCCAGGAAAACACGCATGATCTTACTGTGGCCTTGGTCACCCACCAGAAGCTGCCCTTTGAAAGGGCCGAAAGCATCAGAATTGATAGAGAGGACAGCAGTAGTGGAGATCCCCATCAGCGTGTGTGGAAACCAGACGGCAGGTAGTTTCAAGCCCTTCTGCTCTTTTGCAAAATCAAACATGGTGCCTACCGAATCCGTCTTGAAGGCCGTTGCCTTCATCTTAACGGGTGAGTTGGGTTCATCGCTCCACTTAAGCCCTTCCGGGTGCCCGACGAAGTCACCCTCCTTTACATGTGTGATCCAGCCAGAGCCAATCCAGTCGCCCTGGTTTTCAGAATAGAATACGTCACCGCTTTCATGGAGTCCTAATCCCGCCGGGGAGCGCATGCCTGTGGCAAAGGGTGTCATTTCCCCATTCTCTTTCACCTTGAGCATCCAGCCACGCCACTTTGCAAGGCTTTTCCCTTTGCCTTCCCAGGACAGGTTAAGGTTTACCAGCATATCCCCGTTCGGCAAGAACAGGGGGCCGTAGGAGTATTCATGGTAGTTGCCGGATAGTGGCCAGGCATATACGGTTTTAAACAAATCGGCTTTGCCGTCCCTGTCCGTGTCTGTGATCTTTGTGAGTTCAGAACGCTGCGTGGTATAAAATGAACCTTTGTGGTAAGAAAGGTAAAGTGTCTCATGCAGGCCCGATGCAAAGCGGGTGTACTTGGTGTTCTTTAACTTATTTTGGTAAGGGTCATCGATCATCCATATCTCACCACGCCGGGTCGCCACGGCGAGTTTGTCGTCCTCGGTAAAGGCAAGTCCGCCGACCTCCAGCATGACGTCTGCTGGTATGGGTACGTTCTTGATGCTGTAATACCTGCGTTCCTTCGCCGCGTCACCTGATTGGGCGTTGGAAACATGGAAGGCGAGGCACAGGAGCAGATGGATAAAGAGAGCTTTTCCTTTCATTTCTATGATCATTTCTACCAGATAATGGAATATTTTACTTTGGCGGTTTTTGTCTTGGGGTTCAGCGGCAACAGGAGTTGGTATTGTCCGTTGCTGACTTGGCGGATGGTGGGGCTTGCCCCTGAAGCCTGCAGATCCTCCAGGTAATAGCTTTTGTTGTCAATGGCATAGCTGCCATTAGGGAGCTTCTCAATGGCGCTGCCGCTGCCAAGCAAGCAGTAAAGCTGGCCGGCGGGTTGGTGGGATCTCAGGCTGATCTCCCGGGTTAATCCGGTTTTGTCAGGGGTGGGCTGCAGGAAGTCTTCTACTTCCGTTTTGTTGAGGGTATAGAAAAAGACCGGGAGGCCGTCAGGGGTTAGTCGGTAGCCCCTGTCCGTATAAGTATTGTCATCAGGTCCGATGGCGGCGGGCCAGGCAGTATCCCTTCCTTTAAGCACAGCGAGTGTGGGTAGCCCTGGCAACTGCAGGCTTGCACCTAACGGGATTTCCAACTGGGTCTCGCCCCGCTCGCGCCACATATTGGACACGTCTATGTATTTGCCGTGCCATATGTTGAGCAACCCCTGGGCATTGAGGTCATAGGCATAGTTGACGCCCCCCGGTATCCCTATTGAAGCGGCATAAGGCTTCGGGGCACTTTGGTGCAGTAGGAAGCCCCGCTGCATCACGGGCTCTTCCTCCACAAGCAAAGCCAGGGGGGCTACCTCGCCCGTGCGCCTCAGGGAAGCTGGGGTCGTAAGCACGGTCCAGGGCCTTCCCGGGCCTTCATACTCCAAGGAAAGGCTTTTATCAGAATTGGAATAGGCAAGCCTGAAATTGTGCTTACCCCTGCTTAGGGATGTCTTGCCATAGAAGAACCGGTTATAGTCACGTGAGTTGCCATTTTCAACCACCACTGAATCATCGATCACCAGCCACACAGGTCCTCCTGCCGATGTTTTGAACAGATAATCCCCTTCGCGCGGGGTTTCCATCTGCCCTTCCAGTACCAATACCTCGTCTTCTTCTCCCAGCAGGTGGGAAAGGGAATCCGCTTTGCCTGTTTTAGCAGGAGGCAGATGCCGCCATGCGTCAAGCGTATAGTGTCTGCCCTCAAACAATTTGTAATGGACGTTCTGTACTAGGATAGGGGCCGCGTCGTAAACCTTGTACCTGATATTCTTGAAAGCAACCGGGCCCTGATCCCCTTGCAGCATCAGCGGGGCAAGGGCCTGCTCATCAGTATAGGGTGCTGATTGCGTGGGAGTAGGCACCACAACGTCCTTTTGTACCTGGACGCCATTCAATACTACCTCCACAAAGCGGGCATCTGCTACTTTCTTTCCTGTAGGGTCAAACCGTGGAGCCTTGAAGCTTATTTTTAGGTGTTGCCACAGCCCTGGGGCTTTGGAGGCGCCTTCAGCTGGTGCACTGCCAGGGAACGCCTTTTTTTTACCGTCGGGGGCTATCCCCCCGCAATCTTCAGGTGTAAGGCTGCCCTTTAACCAGCTGTCGGATAATTGCACCTCATACCTGCTTTGCAGAAGAACCCCCGAGTTAGAGCCTTTGGGCATCATGAAATCCATCTCCAGGTCTATGTCGCCGTGTGACAGCTTAGTCAATAAGTTGGCGTTTTTGTCATTTGCGGGCAGACTGGTTAAAATGCCCGTGCCGTTTGAGGCAGTTAAGCTATTGGGGCTGTGTCTGTCAGCGTAAACATTCCCCGCAACATCCCAGTTTCCAGCACCAGGCTGCTGAAATTCATTAAGATCCTCCAGCTTCAAGGGTATATACGGGAGGTAAGTAATAGGCTTGGTTTCGCTTTCCTGCACTTCTTCCTTTTGCTTTTTGCATGCAGCTATGGTGGCAAGGAAAGAGAGAGCAAATAAAATTTCTCTGTACATAGGGATCACTGTGAACATATCTTAACTGAGAGAACTCGGGTAGGAGGATAATCAGTTTTTTATTTTGGTAAACTAAACGGTAGGTCGGAACATGATTTCTGACCCGGGATTCGCCATGCTGTCGAAAGCTTTTTAGCTGTACTTGAAGGTGAGTTCAACTTGCTTCCGATATCAGCTTACTTCCGGTATGTAAAGAGGATGTTTTGGTTTGTTTGTTCTTGGTTATTTATTAGATTAATTCAAATTTGATACTGCAGGATTTTGCTCAGTAAATGATAAGTTAGTTTTTAGTTTTAAAGCTTGCATCCTGCACTGTCCTGTTGTTTTTAAGAGGTAGGTTTTTGGGGCTTTTGTTGATTGCGTAAACTGCTTTATTTTATTGTAGAGCTTTATAATGGTTGTTTGTTCTTTTGTAAATCAGAACAAAATAAGTGATAAATTATTTTAAATATAAATTGCTTTTTTATAAATAAATGTGATACTTACGCTGGATATTCGGGATGGGGATACTGATTGTGGGGGTGGGGTAGATGTAAGGTATGTTGTTTTAGTTATATTTCTAAAAAGTATAACCAAAGGCAAGCCTGGCTGGGAAAACGATAGTAGAATGAGTTATTTATAAGAACAAACAATGCCTGGAGAGTTATGGAAAGGATCACCGCAAAGTACCTCATAGAAACGCCGCTGGAAGTAGAGGCTGCTGCCCAGGTGCTGGCAGGGGAGCAATCGTCGGGTACGTTTGTGGAGGTGCCCGGCGAGACGGCTGAACTAAAACGGCGCTTTGCAGCCCGGGTAGAGTCAATAACACCGCTGGAAACCGTGACGGAGCCCGCTATACCAGGGGCTGTGTCAGATAAAAGACTATACCACAGAGCAATGTTGGAAGTGTCTTGGTCAATCGAAAACTTCGGCTATAACCTTCCTGTCTTGATTTCAACGCTACAGGGTAATCTGTATGAACTCACTCAGTTTACAGGTTTGAAACTGATGGACCTGGAGGTGCCATCCTCCTTTGCAACACATTTTAGTGGGCCGAAATTTGGCATAAAGGGGTGCCGCCAGTTGACTGGGGTAGAAGAACGACCGCTAATAGGCACCATCATCAAGCCCAGTATTGGCATGACGCCGCAGCAGACCGCCGACCTTGTGAAAACACTGGCTGAGGCAGGTATTGATTTCGTGAAAGACGATGAACTGATGTCGGCTTCGGCCAATTCCTCTTTTGAGGACCGTCTGGACATGGTAACGCGCGTCATCAACGACCATGCCGATAAAACAGGCAAAAAGGTGATGTATGCTTTTAATATAACTGACGAAATAGACGTAATGCTGCGCCGGTACGAGAAGATAGTTGCCTCTGGTGGCACTTGTGCCATGGTCAGCCTGAACAGTGTGGGATTGGCCGGTGTCAAAAAGGTGTGTGACCAGGGGCAACTGGCTATACACGGGCATAGAAACGGCTGGGGTATGCTGAACCGGCATCCGTTTCTGGGCATAGAGTTTCCTGCTTACCAAAAGCTTTGGCGTTTGGCTGGGGTAGACCAGATTCACGTGAATGGTATCCAAAACAAATTCTGGGAATCAGACGATTCGGTGGTCCGTTCAATTGAGGCTTGTCTAAAACCCATGCTGGGCGGGTACTCTGTCCTGCCTGTTGTATCATCGGGGCAGTGGGGCGGGCAGGCACCTGAGACTTACCGCCGTACTCAGACTACCGATCTGCTGTATATGGCAGGTGGTGGCATTATGGCACATCCTAGCGGGCCATGTGGTGGTGTGGTAGCCATGCGCCAGGCATGGGAGGCAGCAGTGCAAGGGCTAACAGTGGAAGAGGCTGCGCGGCAGTACCCCGAATTCCGGGAATCAGTTGAAAAGTTTGGAACCAGGAAATGATGGCAGTAACCGGAGAACTTTTGCTGGCCTACTATGGTGACGATTTCACTGGCTCAACTGACGCACTGGAGTTTCTGAGCCGGGCCGGGGCCAAGACTGTCCTTTTTATACAGCCGCCCACGCCGGAACAGTTGGCTAGGTACGAAGGGCTGCAGGCAATTGGGGTGGCAGGCCTGGCCCGGGCAATGGCACCTGATGAAATGGAACTGGAACTGCGGCCTGCTTTTACGGCGCTGCGTGCCCTGGGGGCTGCCCATGTGCATTATAAAGTTTGCTCTACCTTTGATTCCTCTCCGGCTATCGGGAGCATTGGAAAAGCCATTGACATAGCCACAACCATCTTTGAGGCGCCTTTTGTGCCGCTTTTGGTAGCAGCGCCGGCACTTGGCCGCTACTGTGCTTTTGGAAACCTGTTTGCCCGCATGGGCATCGGGAGTTCAGGAATAATATACCGCATTGACCGGCACCCCTCCATGAGCCGCCACCCAATCACGCCCGCCGATGAAGGCGACCTGCGCCTGCACCTGGCCCGGCAGACAAAGAAGCGAATCGGGTTGATGGATAATCTGCAGGTTGTATTGCCAGTGGCTCAAGCCAGCAGAGAGCTAGAAAGTGCCATTCAGGGTGGAGCAGAAGTAATGCTGTTTGATGCCCTGTACGAGGCTCATTTAGAAACCATAGGCGAGCTTATCAATGCCTATGCAACTCCTGAAAAGCCCCTTTTCTCTGTAGGTTCCTCTGGAATTGAAATGGCTCTGGGTAAATATTGGGAACATACAGGACAACTACAGCCGGTACGGAATTGGGTTGAGCCGGGATTTGCTGCTCCTTTGCTTGTTGTATCAGGAAGCTGTTCGCCGGTTACCTCGGGGCAGATTAGCTGGGCTCTGGCCAATGGCTTTCAGGAGATAGCCCTTGATACCGAAGCTATAGCCCGAAATACCAGTGATGAATGGTTCAGGTGTGCCGTGGCTGACGCGTTAACCTTCCTTCAGGAAGGAAGAAGTGTTATCGTGCATACCAGCCGGGGTATGCACGATGCACGTGTGGTTAAAACGGAGGAGGTCTTTAGGCTGCAGGGGCTAGACAAGGCAAGCATGCAAAGACAGACAGCACGCCTCTACGGCGCCGCATTGGGGCGAATAGTGAGGGCAATAGTAGGAGAAACAGAATTGCAACGGATCGTGATTGCTGGTGGAGACACCTCCAGTTACGCTGCCCGCGAAATAGGCATAGAAGCCGTGGAAATGATTGCGCCTGTCACACCTGGTGCCCCCCTGTGTAAAGCCTATGCCCCAGGTTCTCCAGCTGATGGGCTGGAAGTGAATTTTAAAGGAGGGCAGGTGGGGCCGGAAAATTACTTTGGGATTATTTCACAAGGAAAGTCATCACTTCACACACAAACTATTTAGAATCATATGGAAAAGAAAACACTAGGCCTTATTCATACCTCTGCCACACTGGTACCTGTTTTTCAGCAGCTTTGCTCTGAATTGCTGCCTGATATAAATGTTTTTAACATAGTGGACGATAGCCTTATCAAGGATGTAATCTCGAAAGGAGAAATGACTTCAACAACTGCCCGCCGGGTAGTGGATCATATAGGTTCTGCGGAAGCTGCTGGTGCCGACTTTATTATGGTGACCTGCTCCTCAATAGGCGCAGCAGTAGAAACAGCAGCATTACTTACAAAAGTCCCAGTATTACGGGTAGACCAACCCATGGTGGACCTGGCAATAAATACGGGTAGAAAGATAGGGGTCGTTGCTACGCTGCCAACGACACTGGCCCCTACCAGTGACCTGGTAAGACGCCGTGCCTCACTGGCAGGAAAGGAGATAGAGCTTACTTCAAGACTTTGTGAAGGCGCATTTGAGGCCTTGATGAGCGGTGATGCTGCCAAACATGATGCGATGGTGACAGATGCCCTGCGGGAGCTATCCGCGCAGGTAGATGTTATCTTGATGGCGCAAGCCTCTATGGCCCGTGTGGTGCAAACCATGGATGAATCGGAAAAGCGTGTCCCCATCATTGCCAGTCCGCCACAGGCTGTAAAGCACCTGGCAACAGTATTGTAAGATGGGGGCTACGGTAAAGAAGTTGAGGGGCCTTTGTCTGTTGGGGAGCGCCCTGCTCTTTATGCTACTGCTGATTGGTATGCTGCTTGACATGCCTTCATTGTGGCAGCCAGCTTTTGTAGGAACGGCAGTTGCTTTTGCCATTGGCCTGGGGGCACTTCCGGCTCTCAAAGGGTATCAATATACTGCCTGGATTATAGCCGCGGTGGTTGCCGGTATGGTATACCCTACCCAGTTGCTCTACTGGGGAGAATTCGACCTCCGTAATACATGGCTGATTCTGCTGGTGGTGCAGATGGTAATGTTTGGAATGGGCATACAAATGAGCCTGCGCGATTTTACGGGACTGGCTACTACGGGCCGCGGTGTTCTTATAGGCCTGCTGTGTCAATTTTCTATCATGCCGTTCATGGGCTTTATGTTAACCAAGTTCTTCGGTTTTGATGATGAAATAGCGGCAGGCATCATCCTGATTGGTTCCTGTTCCAGTGGGCTGGCCTCTAATGTGATGGTTTACATTGCCCGCGCTAACCTGGTCTTGTCGGTTGCTGTAACCGCCATGGCTACGCTACTGGCCCCGTTCATTACACCGTTCATGATGAAGCTTTTGGCGGGAACGCTGGTAGAGATCAAATTCATCAACATGATGCTGGAGATTATCAAGATTGTGCTGGTCCCAATTGGTGCAGCCCTGTTGCACGACTACCTGAAAAAAGCAAGCCCTGAAGGCAGAAGAGCCGTTAATTTTATCGCCCTGTTTTGCCTAAGCTGGTTGCTGGCGTTGGCGTTGGGTGGGTGGAATTGGCTGGATAACACTTTGAGTCCTGCAGGTTTAAAAGCGGCAGAAATCTTTAGCTTTATGACTGGTGCTGCAGTGGTGGGAGTGTTTTACCACAGCCTTGCCACTCGTTTTCACAAGCTGGACGGGTTTATGCCTTATGTTTCCATGTTCGGGATAGTATATTTTACCACCGTTACAACTGCCGCCGGGCGTGACAACCTGTTGCAAGTGGGCTTCCTGCTGTTTCTAGCCGCCGCTATACATAATACGGCGGGGTATGTGCTCGGCTACTGGTTTAGTCGCTTGCTGGGACTGGATAAAAATTCTGCCCGTTCCATGGCGTTTGAAGTAGGCTTACAGAATGGTGGAATGGCATCTGGGCTAGCCGGGACAATGGGCAAACTGGGAACAGTAGGGTTGGCGGCAGCCGTTTTCAGCCCTTGGATGAATATTTCCGGCTCTATACTGGCAAATTACTGGCGGCGACACCCGCTATTTAAGGAAACAGAAATTGAACAGGAGGAGAAAATGGAAGAGATTGCACAAGAACCAGCGATACCCTCTGCTGAAAAGAAAGTTGTTTGAAAAATCCCGGGGATACCGCTGGATAAAACCAGCCAATTTTCACGATAGACCAGGCATTCCATTGTACGGTTCCTGCTGCCGGGGTTCCTGTTATTTTGCTTTTCCCGTTTTCTGAGTTAATAAACTTCATCATATGATGTCCTTGGTCAAATCGGCGTTTATGGGCGGGCTCTTCCTTTTCCTGCTAACTCTATCGGCCACTGCTTACCCGATGTCAACCCTTGCTCCGGACATAACGGTAGCCAGTGACGGTTCCGGAAACTTTAAAACAGTTTCGGAGGCATTGGCTTCGCTGGAGATAACGGATACGCACAGGGTCGTTATTTTTATCCGGGACGGGGTTTATGCGGAGCAGGTAAACATCACGAGGCCCAATGTAACCCTAAGGGGGGAGAGCCGGAGGGGAACCCGCATTGCGTTCGATTTACCCCGGCGCGACCCGAAAGCGACTGCGCCTCCGGCTGACTTAAGGGGTGTGCTGAATGTGTTTGCGGATGGCATTGTGCTGGAGAACCTGACGGTGCAGAATACATACCCTTTTCGGCGCCATACCTTTACGCTTTATGGGCGCGGCTCCTTCATCCTGACAACCAATTGCGATTTCATAGCGGAAGGAAATGATACGGTGGCGCTCTGGGCAAGGGGCGGAGGCTTGTATTACCATGCCAACTGCCATTTTCAGGGGAACATTGATTACCTCTGCCCCAGGGGATGGTGCTATGTCACCAATTCCTCCTTTTTTGAGGTAGATACCCGGGCAGCCCTCTGGCATGACGGGGGAAAGGACCCCCGTAAAAAACTGGTCATAAAAAACTCGACCTTCGATGGGGCGAAAGAGTATGCCCTGGGCCGTTACCCGCGCGACTCTCAGTTTTACCTGATAGGGTGCCAGTTTTCGGAAACCACAAAAGACGTACTGGATACCAACGCCCCGGCTATACCAACAGATGATTTCAGATGGGGGAGGCGCGTCTTCTTCTACAACTGCCACCGCGCTGGGGGAGATGCTGCCTGGCATGCAGACAACCTGGGTGCCGCAGCCGGCTCCCCGAAACCAAGCGACATAACCGCCTCCTGGACCTTTGAAAACCGCTGGGACCCGGAACGCACAGATGCTCCCCAAGTGACGGAGGTTCGCATAGGTTCTAGGGAACGGGTAGTGGAGGTGATATTTTCTGAGCCGGTAACCGTACGCGGATTGCCTGTGCTGAGGACAAGTCAGGGGAAAGCCTTGCCATGGACGGAAGTGAATGGAACGAATACTGTTACCTTTGCGCTGCTGGATAAAGATGACGCGCCGGCTGCATTGGAATTAGGGCAGGGAATGATTTTTGCCTCATTGGCTACCACACAACTGCGGAAGGCGGACATACGATTGCCGCTTCCTATGAAAAACAAACGCAGAAGTTTTAGAAAAGGAGGGCGGTAAACGTGTCTTTTACCTGTCTTAGGGTATCAGTCTGGAGAATGCCTGCCTTTTTCAAGAGCTGAACTGATATCCCTGCTTGTGCAGGCGCTTACAGGCACTGACTTGAAAATCAAATCATCAAGCCCGGCACATCGGCAAAAGGCTTGGCTAGCAAGCCTATATGCTATTGAGCGCGATAGGATTATTTAGTACCACCTGCAAAATTTTTGATGCTATACGTGAAGGTGAGCATAAGGAACCGCTGCAGGATGGATGACTGCACATCCTCTATGTATAATTCGGTCACATTGCGGGTGATGCTGTTATTCTGCTCCAGCAGGTCGTTTACGCTCAAACTTATCTCCCCACTCTTATCAGCGAAAACTTTCTTGCTCAAACTCATATTCCAGAGCAGATAACTGTTGTCATATCCCGCCGAAAGCCCGGCGTTGAACTGGTGGTTTAGCTCCGTGCGGTAAACAAACCCATTGAGGAAAGCCCAGGTGTATTTCAAGTTTGTGCTTTGGTTGAAATAATTGTTGTTTTTTTGGGGGAGAAGCGTGTTTTCCACCATATTATAGTTTGAGTTAGTGGATAGATTGAAATCTACTTCCTCGCTTATGTTACTGCTAAGGGAAACACCCAACCTGAAGTTGGTGGCTTTGGAAATGTTTGTACGCTCATTGATGATCCCTGGGCGTTTGGAAAAACCCACGGAACCACTGAAGCTTACCTTGGATTTTATGAAATGTACCGGCTGCCCATAGTTGAAGAAGGTTCTTAAATCCCAATAATCTTCATCTAAGTTAACAGGGCGGGTAAATTGGGAACCCTCTTTTAACTCAACCTCATCACTTAGTGCAATAGCTCTGTCAGCTATGACTGTACTGTTGGTAATGTTGTTTTGGGTTATGGAACCTCTTAAGCCAACGTAAAAGACTTTATTCGTCTGAGGATTGAAACCCCGGTATCTCAAAGATATCCTGTTCTGGTATGACTGCTTCAAATCAGGGTTTCCCGATCTGATATGAAGCGGATTGGACTGGTCTATCACATCCTGCAGCTGGCTGAATGAAGGGGCAGTGGTATTGGTTTGGTATTCCAAACGGAGATTACGTGATGCGGAAAAGGTATACTCAAGTTCTGCGGATGGAAGTACGCTGTAGAAAACGCGTTCCATTCCATATGCCTGTGGAAACTCCTGGTTGTTCTCTAATTTCGCTTTCTGGAGTTCCGCCTTACCTTCCAGCCTGAATCTTTTTGCATTGTACTGGTACCCAAACTTGATTTGCTGTGTCAGGTAATCACTCTTGAAGCTATTGCTAAGCGTAGTATCCAGAAGAGTGTAGTGGCCAGTCTGCTCCGCCAGGTAGAAAGTGCGTCTGTCAGCGTCGTCTACCTTATTACTGATCTGGTACTCCAGTTGCATTCTGGCGTTCCTGCCAATAGGTTCAGTAAAGGAGGCATTGGCTTCCCAGGCGTAACCCCTGCTGTCGTTGTTCCTGTACTGATCCAGTGTTTCAAATGGGTTCTCCTGGTTATGGAATATGTTTTCTGCAACCCTGTAGCTTTCACCTTCACCGGTGCTGAAATTGTTTTTAAGGCTGGTGGAAAAAGTACGCCCCTTTTTGGTGAAACGATGCCTGAAATGGAGATCGCTTTCCCCTTCAAGGCCAGCTTCATTGCCATAGGCATTATTTTCCGTCTGGTTGATGGGGCCATTGCCGTTACTTGTGCGGCCAAAGAAATAGGTGTCGGAGTTTCCTGTCCGGATCGAGAAATTAGGTTTGAACAGGATTTCGTTGCGGTCATTCATGGCGTACTTCAGCCGCATGGTGAAACGCTGCCTTGTATCAGCATTCAAACTGTTGCTGTTTTCTGAGTAGACTCTTCCGGAATCAGCGGATGTGGCTGAAAGAAAATAATTTCTTTCCTTTCTTTGGCCTTGCTCAAACTGTTTATAATCTAGAACATAGTTCCCGCTGATTTCAATCCTGCCCCTCCACTCATCACTAAAGTTAAGCCCTATCCTGTTTGATGTGATGATTCCGTTAGAGCCTCCTCTACGGCCTCTCATGCCTCCACCCGGGGTCTCACCTATTGAGTAGTCCGATACGTTTATGTTATTTCTTATGCCCGTAACTGTAAGGCGCCTGTGACCACTGAAGAAGTTCACGCTGGCCCCCAGCATATAACGGCTATCTGTTCCATAGCCCGCGGATGCTTGCCCAAACTGCCCCCGCCTGCGCTCAGGTTTGGTGACAATGTTGATTGTCCTGGCCCTTTTGCCATCATTAAACCCACTAAACTCAGCCTGGTCGCTCTGCTTGTCAAATATCTGGATATTTTGGATCACCTCTGCCGGCAGGTTGCGCAAAGCAGCGTCCACGTCACCTTCGAAAAAGCGTTTCCCATCCACCAGGATCTCCTGTACATCTTCGCCTTGCGCCTGTATCTTTCCATCCTGTATGGTTATGCCAGGCATTTTCTGCACGAGGTCCTCTGCGCTGGCACTTGGGTTAACCTTAAAGGCGCCAGCGTTGAACTGCGTGGTATCCCCCAGCTGTTCCCCAAGCGCCATATGCCCTATAATCAATATCTCCCTTATCGCTGTAGGTTCTTCCTGTAAAAGCAACGTTCCCAGGTCTACTGACCTCTGGTCTACCCTTACTGACTTTGTAAGTGATTTGAATCCAAAGTAGGTCACCTTTACTATGTACTCTCCCGGAGCTATGCGCTCAAACCTGAATTTACCATCCACATCCGTCGACGCAGCCGCAGGAGAAGTGACATCCGATTGCTGAAGCAAAACAATGGCACCTGGCAACGCTGTTGAATCTGCTGCATTTTGAATTGTGCCTGTCACGGCGATGGATTGTGCCCCAACCTGGATAACACTGAATAAGAAAAACAATGCTAGCGGCAACAGGCTCTTTGGGACCTTGCATTTGCCGCCAGGAAGATGTATTTGTTTTGGGTGTTCAGACATGCAGGATCGTGCTGATGGGTTAGGAAGCGATTACCACAAGGTATAAACTTGTTTCTGTCTCCTGAACCCTTCACTGTCCAAGCAGGATTTAACCTGGTTGAATCGGGAGATCCTGCTATTAAGAATTGAGGTCTGCCTGAGTATGTAAGCCTATTGAGGAGTTTATTTTATAGATAGCGGGCTGATGCCTCAAGTGAATAAGGAAATATCGCTGACTGGAAGCGGCAGGGGTAAGGTTTTGATACTTTGTTTAAACTATTTACCCAGCCATTCCTTGAAAAGGGGTGTGCGGTCACTACTGATAATGACTTCCATGTCAAGCGGAGGGTATAGTCCAAGTTTCAGCCTTCCTTTGAAATAGGGATGAATCTCTGCGGCGGAATCTATATGGATGACCAGCTGCCGGTTTACCCGGAAGAAAAGGTTCGTGTCAAGCATCAAGCAGAGCTCATCCAAGGAGTAATCTACGGGATACCTTAGGCCGTCCCTGGTAACCAGCAGATTCGTCTTCTGCTCTGTGAAGATATAGGCAATCTCATCTGATTTTATGGCCCTTATGCGCGCACCGGCTTTTACCAGAAACCTTGACTTATAGGTGTTCCGATCTGCATTGATGAGTTTCGCCAAATCGTCAAGCCGCAATTGGGGAACCGGGGGATGGAATCTCGCCTGCAAAGCCTTGAATTTGTCCAGGCTTTGGGCCAGCTTCTCGTACTGAATCGGTTTAAGCAGGTAATCAACGCTATGCACCTGAAAAGCCTTGATGGCATACTGGTCATAGGCTGTTGTGAAGATGACAGGGCTATCAACGGTTACTTTCTTGAATATCTCAAAACAGAGACCATCCTCGAGATGGATATCTACCAGGAGAAGATCCGGAGCAGGGTGCGTCTGAAGCCATGCCACTGCTTCATCCACTGAGGTGAGAGTTGCCTCCACCTGCAACTGTTTATCATAGCTCAGGAGCATCTTGGTTAGTTTTTCAACAGCCAGAGCCTCATCTTCTATTATAACAACCCTCATAAGTTTGAGATTAAGGTTCAGTTCCGCTTAAGCTTTCAGGTAAAGTTAAAGTTTTCCGCTGTCTATGGTTTCCCACTCCAGCAAAGGAAGCTTCACCGTGAAAAATTGGACATCTTGCGTGACTACAACGGGCTGCTCGGAGAAATACCCAAATCTTTTCCGGATGTTGTCAAGTCCCACCTGGGGAAGGTCGGACGGCTCCTTGTGCTTAGGCTGAAAAGTATTCCGAACCGCAAGCCTACTTTCATTTTCAAGAAAGATCTCTATGGAAAGAGGGTTTGCCCCAGTCGCCTTGTTATGCTTGATCGCATTCTCCACCAGCATCTGCAGCGACAAAGGAGGAATATAGCGGGGCTTTTTGCCGGAGGGGACATCAATTTTGATTCGCAATTGTTTGTTTAACCGCTGCTGAAAAAGAAAGCTGTACGACTGTATGAAGGCCAGCTCGGTTTCAAGGTCTACCAGTTCTTCGTCGCGGTGTTGTAAAACGTACCGGTACACATCCGCAAACTTATCCAGAAACTGATGCGCCTCCTGTGGGGCTTTGTCAATGAGCGAGGAAAGTACGTTCAGGTTGTTGAAAAGAAAATGGGGGTCAATGTGTGATTTCAACGATTCAAAGCGGGTGCGGAGGTTTTCCTCCCTGTATTTTTCAGATTGGACAAAAGCTTCTTTCCAGCGTGCCATAAAGAACAAACCAAAATTCAGGGAGAATACCGGAATGATAAACAACATGCCATAAAGGTTAAGCACGAGGATTTGTTCCAGGTCAGGGGGCAGGCCTACCAACAGGGTTTTCAGAAAATAGTAGGAGGCATTTATGCAAGCCAGTGAATAAAGGCTGCTACTTAGCAATTGAATAAAGAAACGCCTGAGGGGTTGCGCCGTCCAGGGGTAAATAAAGTCTAACCTTGCATGGATAAACCTGTTTCCAATCCATAAAAAAACAATAACTCCTACAATCCAAAGCAATGCGGCCACATGTTCCAATTCTCCAAGGTGTAGGGCAATCTGGATAAACAGGGCTAACATGAGCGCAGCGGCGAATATTGTCCATGCCTGGAATACCCCTTTTTTTGCTTTGGTTTTATGGTTTCTCATTGAGGGAGAGTATTAGCTAATCAAACATGACATGTATCACTTTATTCCATGGAATGTACTTGTACTTGCTTGGCTGGGGCCAAACCATGATACCCCAGTTTTTTTCAGATACATCGCTGCGATCACCCAGCAGCAGTTTCTGCCCGTCTTTCAAAACTACTGCTGCATGGGAATCATCTATCGGGGAAATTTTACTGATGTACCTGAAGGGCACCTGCCGCAGGGCCCCTGCTTTGTCCCAGCCATCTAATGTCTCCATGTCAAGTTTCTCATCCAGATCGTAAATGAAGAATCCCTTCCAAGTCAGGTTGCCGGTTGAGATGGTGCCTCTTAGGGGCTTTGGCTTTTGAAAAGCGCTATAACCGAAACTTGCATCAATGGGATAGGGTGTGAAAACAGCTTCTTTGAAGTTTCTCCACCGAATGTACACTCTCCCCCAGGTAGGGTGCTGAACAACGATACCCTGGTTTTTACGGTTAACATTGCTGTTGTCCTGTAGGTAAACTTCTTTCCCTGAATGAAGCTTCACTAATGCACCGTCCTCTTTGGGGCGCACAGATGCCACCTCCTGGAAGCGTATGCTAATGTTTTCCCCTTCTCTGCTTTTGCCGTTCAGCCAATTGGTAGTGAGGTATTCATCCATGTCCCACTGTACCTGCCCTTTGTAGGCAAAGCCGTTTCGGGTAGTGATGGTGCCATAAAGGGGTTCTGCCTTTAGGTAATGTAGTTTGGATGGGGTAGGCATAAATGTAATTCTTTCTATGCTTCCCCATTCAACATACTTCTTTTCCTTCCCTGAATGGATTACGGCGATTCTTTTTCCCAACTGATCTTTATATTCCGGGTCTTTGTTGGTATAAATATTGACCTTTTGCCCGTTTTTCAATGTAATCACCGCTTCGTAACTACCGGTAACCCGGATAGCCGCCATATCCCCGAAACGGCATCTAAGGGTATGTTTACGGGATGGATAGCGGTTTTTCCAAAGGTTCATGAAGCCCCAATCCATTTCCTCCTGTGTTTCCTCTTGGCTAAGTCTCTCCAGTTGCTCACTGTTGAGGTACTTGAGCACAGGGTTGTCTTTTTTCTCTACTGTCATCATGTCCACCCACATGCGTTGCCCGGCACTCCAAAGGATTTGCCCTTTAAACCGTTCATTGTTCGTCAACGTGACCTCGCCGTACAAGAACCCTTCGTGCTGTGCCAAGGCAGGTAGAGTGGCTCCTGCCATGAACAGATAAATAAATATTAGTAGTTTAAGAAAGTGTTTCTTCATTGACATAAGATGTAAGATCGTGAATTCTGCTTTCACCATCTATCCAAAGAAGTTCAATCCGGAATAAATGTAGTTGGAGTAAGATATATTATTGTTGAAATCTTTGCGGTTTCCACCATGCTTCATTCCTTTGGACAAAATACTGAGAGTTGCCTTGCTTCTATTCCCTTTGAAGACTGGGGGAAATAGTTACTTGTTAGGTGTGATTCTGATTGCTACCGGTTATGTGGAATTAAACCTTTCAGAGAATCAGAACTTTCCATATTGCTCTTTTGCTGATCTCGATCTACCTTTAAATAAGTCGCAGGGTATGTGCAGGTGCACACCTTTGTTGTTTGAACCAGATAATATCCCATTCCAACTACACCAGATCCCTGTTAAACGACTTTTGCTTCGGTTTCTTGAGCCTAGCTGATAGCTTACAACTGTTCAAAGGCCACTGCAAGCGTTTGGGGCAAGTTCTGAGTTTGAATGAAGGCCTTCTTTATTCAGGTCAACGGTCACCGATGCCGAAGGAAGCCCATGTCCCGAACAATAAGGAAACATGTAACGGATGCACCTGCATCAGGTAGCAAAAACCGATAAGTCACAGACAGTAGCCAGCACATTGGGAAGCTGTTCTATCCTGCGCCCACCGTACTTGCCTGACCCTATAGAAGTCAGTAAATACAGGAGATCCACCAAGTCTAAAAGAAATTGTAAATGCAAAAAACGATAAAACACCTTGTGGTAATCAGTACCCTGTTAACTGCCAACCTCCTCTTTTCAGCGGTTCTGTCAGCAGACACCGGGGAAAAACCACGTGCGCACCGTGCCGGCATTGTCTTGGAGGAGTTTATCTACACCAAAGCCGATTTTCCGCAATCCCACTCGGCAACGATACTGGAGCTGGAAGGGGGCGAGCTGCTGAGCGCCTTCTTTGGCGGAACCCACGAGCGCCACCCCGACGTCGAGATCCGGTTGACTCGCAAGAAACCAGGTGGGAAATGGACAACTCCCGTGAGCGTGGCTGATGGTGTGCAGTCTAAAGGAAACAGGCTGCCCACCTGGAACCCAGTGCTGTTCCAGGAGCGAGGGGGCGAGGTGATGCTCTTCTACAAGGTCGGACCGAGCCCCTCTGAATGGTGGGGCATGGTGAAGACTTCGAGCGACGGAGGACGCACCTGGAGTAAGGCAAGAAGACTAGACGACAAAATTATCGGCCCGGTGAAAAACAAGCCGATTCAACTAAAAGACGGCACTATTATTTCCAGTTCCAGCACAGAGGGAAAAGGTGGTTGGCGTGTTCACATAGAGCGCAGCACAGATGGCGGTAAAAGCTGGGAAAATCTTGGCACGATTAACAATCCAGACAAGATTGGCGCTATCCAGCCCACACTGCTGACTCATCCCGGCGGCCGCATCCAGATGCTCTGCCGAACCACTAGCAAAGCAGGGTATATTTCCCAGAGTTGGTCAGAAGATGGGGGGCTTACCTGGTCGGAGATGAATTTTACGGAGCTGCCCAACAATAACTCGGGCATAGACGCAGTGACACTTAAGGACGGCCGCCACCTGCTGGTTTACAATCATTCCGCGCGCGCGCAGTCCGGCATGGGCCATAAGGGCCGAGGGGTACTGAATGTGGCCATCAGCAAGGATGGCAAGAGCTGGGAAGCTGCGCTGGTGCTTGATTACATCAACGAGCCGGAAAAACAGTATTCCTATCCGGCCGTGATCCAGACAGCAGACGGTCTGGTCCACATCGTCTACACGTGGCACCGGAAACGGATAAAGCACGTCGTGGTCGATCCCAGCAAGCTGAAGACTTACCCGATCACGGACGGCAGTTGGCCGAGTGACAAAATTCCGCTCGTAAAGAGCGTTGAGCAGTAAGCAGCCTGATGGGTTGTCCTGGGAGATGGGCGAATCCTCACTTGAGCAACCGCTTTTATCTATCATATATCAATGGAACTGTCCTGAAGAATCAAAAGAACATGAAAAGACCTTATCAATTTGTCACAGCGGGCTTGGTTTTGCTCTCTTTACTATGTCCAGGTGTGTCCGCAAATGCACAGACTACTGGGGAGCCTGAACCTGGGCAAATACCTCCCCATCCACCGCGGTTGCCCGAAGCTGTTATCCCTGCATTTCCCGGGGCATGGGGAGGGGGGATGTTTACCACCGGAGGACGTGGAGGTAGAGTTATTGCCGTAACAAATCTTAACGATAGCGGCCCGGGTAGCTTACGGGCTGCCGTAGAAGCACAAGGACCCCGTATCGTTGTCTTCCGTGTGGCAGGCACGCTCAAAGTTAAAGAAGACCTTAACATCAATCATCCTGATATCACCATTGCAGCCCAATCTGCTCCGGGCGATGGTATTTGTATTGCCGGTACCTTGAATATCAACACACACAATGTCATTATCCGCCACCTGCGGGTACGCCGTGGGGTTCCTACCGGGGGACAAGGTGATGATAACATAGGCGGATATCCGCAGCATCATATCATCATAGACCATTGCTCTACAAGCTGGGGTATGGACGAGAATATCTCGCTCTACCGCACCATGAGACCATCCTTAGACGGGAAAACCCAGATAAAGGATCCTGCCGAGCATGTTACCATCCAGTGGTCTATTTCCAGCGAAGCGCTTGATGCCAGAGGACATGCCTTTGGCGGTACATGGGGAGGAAACCCATCTACATTCCATCATAACCTCTTTGCAAGCAACACTGCCCGCAATCCATCCATAGGCATGTCAGGTCCGTTTGATTTTCGCTACAATGTGCTTTTCAACTGGCGTCACCGTTCCATAGATGGTGGAGATGAGACTTCTGAGATCAATCTTATCAACAACTATTTCAAGCCGGGACCTGCTACCAATGAAAATATGCGCGCGGTCTTTGCCCGCATTGAACAAAGGAGTATGTATTCCCCCGGCAGTGCTTGGGCCGAAGGTGACTGGTATGCCAAAGCAGCCAATCGTCCAGGCAAGTGGTATGTTGCTGGCAACATTATGCACGACAACCAGGAAGTGATTACCAACAACTGGGCCGGTATGCGCGGACCTGAGAACCTGGCCCGTGTGAATACCCCTTTTGTTGGGTGGCCGGTGGCGCCACACCAGACAGCTGAGGCCGCATTCGAATCAGTGCTTGCCATGGCCGGGGCCACTTTACCCAAACGTGATGCTGTGGACAGACGGGTTACAGAAATGGTGCGCACAGGAAAACCAATGACTGCAACCGGTATCATCAAAGACGTATCTGAAGTTGGGGGTTATCCAAACCTGACCTACAATCCTGCTCAGGTGCCTGTTGATGGCGATGGCGATGGTATGCCTGACGCATGGGAAACCAAATACAGACTTGCCCCTAAAAACTCCAAGGATGGCGCAATAGATACAGACGGCGATGGTTACACGAATGTCGAAGAATATCTTAATGGTACCAATCCTCAGGAGAAAATCAATTACCGCAACCTGGGCAACAACATCGACACGATCAGTTAAGTAGGTTGTTTCGAGATTCAGTAACCAAAAACTTCTGAATTGAATTGGCCTGAAAATACGGAAAAGCCCAAATCCTAGTATGAATAAGGTTGGGATTTGCCTTTATACAACGTTACCACCACTAAGAATCAAGACATCACCATGCTTTGGGGCATCTGCCCGGCGAACTATGTAGTGTCAGCCTCAACTAGTTTTTCATTGTGCTGCGGATACTTGGCAACACAGGACTGGTGGCTGTCGTGTTCTCGGTTTCTGGGAAAGATGGAATCCCCATGAATGGAAATGCAGGTGTTTACTGAGCTGATATACCAAAAGCATCCTATTGAAAAGTAGCCTGCGCTTAAATATTAAAAAGCAGAAATTACCAAAGAAGGATTCTCTGGCAAGAGGCTACACAACCCGCCGTACCATACTGATGAATATTCCCAGTGCATGACGCTTTCTTTTCAAACTATTACATGTTCAAAATAGAATCATATACTATAAAAATCAATCCTATTATGCAAAAGCAGAAATGGCCGTTGAGAGGCTTCAGGTATGTGGTGGGGCTTATGTTTTTGTTCCTTTCAATAATGCCTGCCAGGGCGCAGGAGAAACAAAAAACCAAAGCGGAGGAGGCCGTTTATGTAGAGGTTGTAAGGCAGCGGGCTGATAAGTTAGTGGGGACGCTGGAGATCACCAATGCCTCCAAGGCCACCCGTGTTCGGGATATCATTGCACGGCAGTATCTTGATCTGCATGCCATTCAAGCCAAGCGCGATGCGCAAACAAATGCCGCAAAAAAGAAGGCGGGAGACAATAAAGAATCTGCTGACGCACGCGTTGAGGCCATCAAGCGCAAGGCAGCCACCAAGACCCAAAAACTGCACGCCGGTTATTTGTCAAGGCTGTCGGCAGAACTTACCGCTCAGCAGGTAGACCAGGTAAAAGACGGGATGACCTACCATGTTGTTCCCAGCACCTACCGTAACTATTTGTTGATGCTGCCCTATTTGACGAAAGAGCAGCGGGACACGATCAAGTCCTTTCTAGTGGAGGCAAGGGAACATGCCATGGACGGTGGGTCATCAAAGGAAAAGCATGCCTGGTTTGGAAAGTACAAAGGCAGAATAACTAATTACTTAGCTGCGCAGGGGATAGACCTGAAGAAAGAGGGAATCAACTGGGCTGAGCGTAGAAACACACACTCCAATGCCGTGGAGATCACCCAATCCAAGCATGTTGTCGGGAAGTTAGGCCTTACAGATGACATCCAGAAAGAGCATGTCCGGAATCTGATTGCCCATCGGTACCAAAGCATACAGGAGGCGCAGGCGGAACGGGATGCCAAAATGAAGGCCACAGACCAGCTGCCCAAGATCAAGGAGGAACGTGACCAGGAAGCTGCTGCCATCTGGGCCCAGTACCAGGTTCGGCTTGGAGAGCAACGTGACTCGTTCATTGAGGCCCTCTCCGCTTTCCTGGACTCCAGCCACGTGGAAACCCTGCAAAATGAGATGACGGATAACAGACTGCAGGAGGAGTATTCCCATTTCCTGGCTTTGTTGCCCGACCTCAATGACAGCCAAAAAAAGCAAGTGTATGCTTATCTGCTGGAAGCGCGGGGGAATGCCATAAATGTGTTGGATAAAGAGAGCAGGCTTAAATGGTTCATAAAGTTCAGGGGAAGGACTAATAACTACTTGTCCAGAGAGGGGTACAACCTGCGTAAGGCTACAGAGGATTTGGAGCGAAAGCTTCTGGTCGAAAAGAAAGAGAAGCAATAACCATTACCTAAACAAGGGCATGTATTTCAAGGGGTCGAAAAGGGAACGAACTAAAGCCTCTGTATTGGTTCTCAGCTTTAGGGAGGATTGAGCAATAACATAGACTTTTTCGGTAAAAGAATTATTCCAAGTTGCCGTCGCAAATAGCTAAGAACAACATCAAAAATAGGGAGACTGCCAAGTATGGGCTCTCCTGCTTAATGTGCCAAGGAAAGTTAGGTTTTCCAGGGAGGGACCATCTTCACTTACCAGAACTTCCCGCCTTACCGACCATTAGGGTGGAAGCCCCCGAAGGTTTTGGCGATGTCCCCGTCTGTGGCCCCCTTCCCACTTTCTCCGCCCGCCTCCAGCTCCAGAGCCACCAGCCCCCTCAGGCTCAGGGCCGCCGTAAGTTCATCAGTGTCCTTCGGGAACTCAGGTCGGCGCCGTGCACTCTTGAGGGAGTACCTGCGGGCGTAGGCGTCCCCTTTGGTCTGCAGCTCGTTCCTTTTCTCCATGATGTAGTTGAGCCGCTCGACCAGGTCCTTCGTGGAGCGCCCTATCACCTCCGTCGCTTCGAGGGTGCCGATGGTCATCACCAGGGTGCCGCCGATCGCGGTAACCTTCTTGGTCGTGTTCGGGACTTCGATCACGACCGGGGTGATCCCCGTCCCTGCCCCCAAGGTAGCGGTGGTGACGGAGCGGGCTTTTTTCCCTTTCCGCGCCCGCCTGTACTTATCCTTCAGATCCTTTTCGGCAGCGGCCAGCTGATCCATCATTTCCCATGCCCTTGCCAATGCGGTGCGGTACCCTTGGTAAAGCTTCTGGTCGTTTTCCTCCTCGTTGATCGCATTCTGGACCGTGAAGGTCACCGTGCGTTCCTGCTGTTTATTTGATTTATCTATGGCAAAAAAGGTAAGGTCAAAGGTAATGGAGTCCAGCGGATCCTTCACGAAGTCATACCCTGGTTTCCAGATGAACTCGTATTGGGAAGGGGTGTTCCTGACGAGCGCGCTGGTCGGAACCGTGGCGCTTTGGGAAATGAAGCTGAAGGAGGCGATGTCGCTCTCCCCGTTGGGGTCGTTCACCTGGAACTTCAAGTTGACGGTAGCGTCTTCCTTGAAGCGGAACAGTTTCTGGGAAGGGACCAGAAGCACGTTGGGGGGCAGGTCCTGCTGGGTAACCTCCACCCTGAACTGGCCTTTGGTACGGGCTTTGTACGGCTGGTCTTCCACGTAGAACTCCACCACCAGGGGTTTGTCCCGCAGCCTGTTGAACTGGGTGACGGAGGGCTTCCAGGAAAACTCCCCCTGTGCGGATAGCTTCGCGCCCTCCGGCATCCCACCCGCGATGGGCACGATTGTGGTCGGGTCATTGTCATCGTCTTTTATGGCTGAGGATTCAATGGTGTAGGAGTTAACGGTGTTGTATTGCACGTATAATGGCTTCAGCTCGCCTACAACGGGTGGTCGGTTCACGTGCCTCACCGTGAGGTCCACCACTTGGCTTGCCCGCTCGTCTTTTTCGTTTCTCGCCTCAAAGAGGAGTTGCACGGTGCTTTCCTTTGTCAGCCGGTCCACGAAATCATAGCCGGGAGTCCAGGAGAAGCGACCTAGTGAATCGAACACCAATCCTTCTACTCGGTTTTGGGCGACGGAGTAGATGACTCTCTCCCCGGTGCCTCCTTCAGCTTTTACCTCAAATTGCCGTTTTTCTCCCTCTTTCAAAAGGTTCCAGCCAGGCCTTCCAGGAAAAATAAGCTTAAGGGGAGTAGCCTGGACAACTGGGATAGGCGCCTCGTCAGCTACCTGCTGCTGGGCATGCATTACATTGAAGATGGATAAGGTGACAGTGAGGAGGGAAAAAAGGAGGAAACTTTTTCTCATTGTGAAGTCCTACGTGGAGTTTAAGCCTGAATTACTTAGAATATAACGAAGGTTCCAGGGCAAATGCCCTAAAATAACCCTTGTTTGTTAGCGGCATTCCTTTCCAAGGGGAAATATTAAACTGCCATAGGAGCAGGTTTCCGCCCAGAAAAGAAAAAGGCACCCGTGAGACACCGGTAAACCTCGGATAAGGTCAGGGTGCATGGTCAAACAAAGGTCAATATTTTTCAGGACGGGGCAATAGATTTTCCGTCCCATGAAACGGCACTAATGCCCCGGCTAATGAGTACTAAACGTGGACAGCCTAACTTAGAGTATCCCTCGGTTCAGACAGGGATAACGCCTGCAGTTAACTAGGCAGGGAAAAAGGAAGCGTTTAGACTACTGATAAGATGTTGCAGGAGTATAAACAGGTAGTTAAATGCTTTTCATAATTTCTTGCATAGATACCGGTATACTTGCCTTTTTTGATCCAGCCCTTTACCTGGTTGCCAGACATCGAGTACTTTAATGTGCCATAAAAAAAGCCAATGGTTTGCTTTGTGGCACTAAGAACCGTAAAATCCTCTTCCTTGAAGTTATGCTTCACGGCTGCAATCACTTTTCCAACTGGTTTGTCATATACGTCGATATTCCCTTTGAATTCAGGGTCAATCAATAATTCACTGCTTGTTTCAGAAATCCTTAAAGGGAAAACAGTGCCTATAAGTAGTATAAAGGCAAAAAGCTGATTCATGTTTGTGATCTTCGGCCTACGTACTTGGCCATGCGGAGGCGGAGCTGCCGCACAGGTGTGGTTAGGCGCAGTAGTTCTTGATTTTGGCGGGCAACTCTTTGATTAGGGTTTTATGTAGGTCTCTGACTTGTTCAATCTGCAATGTCCCGCCAAGTATAACCATTTCTTTTTGCTCAAACCTTGTCCCCAGCCTGTCTTGGAGCATGATGCGCTCCATACTTTTTGATATTCCTGTTTCTTCCAAGAGTTTATTTGGATGTCCTGCAGTACAAATGACGAGACCATACTTGATGGTTTTCATCTTTGGTAATTTGTCAATGTGTTTGTAGGCATAACCAACGGAATAGACCCTGTCAAACCAGCCCTTCAGTTTTGCCGGGCAGTCACTCCACCAAACCGGGTACATGAATATGATGCAATCTGCACCCTCAATCTTCCGGTGCTCTGTCAAAACATCACCAGGAATCGGGAGCTCTGAAATAGAAAATCCTTCTCTTTCATATTCTTGTTCGGTCATGTCACATTGGAAACCCATGGCATATAAGTCGGAGATCTCTACATTCCAATCCTGAGCCATTAATTCCATTTTCAACTGCTCCAAAACCTGAGAAGTATAGGATTTTTTGCTTGGATGGCTGTATACAATAAAAATATTCACTTGAAACGAGTGATGTTTGATTGTTTATATATTGGCTTCCTAACATGCCTAAGGGTCTCGTATAAACGACGGCAAGGCCGTCAGCCGTAACTGCCGGTTATACAATGTTAGGCATAGTGATTTTTCTTACAGGCCGTCAGACCCCATTCCCGCATGGTATCCTTATCTGCTGGTGCCAAGAGCGTTTTCAAAATATCAGGGCCTTCAACCCCCCCCTCCCCATATCAATGAGTTGCGAAGGGGCATCTGACCAGGTAACCGGGGTTTAGAGCCACTGCTTGCGTCTAAACCAGGAATAGATTAGGCCGGTGACTACCACCATGGCCCCCAGCACCCCCGGATACCCCCACCTGGACTTCAGCTCGGGCATGAACTCAAAATTCATCCCGTAGATTCCCGCTATGAAAGTCAGGGGCATGAAGAACACGGAGAAGATGGTCAGAACACGCATCACATCATTGGTTCTCTGCGAGGCCAGGGAGATGTAGGTGTTGATCAGGTTGTTGGAGCTCTCGCTTATCTCCTCGTATTGGTTCTCAAGGAGCAGGAAGGCATCTTTCAGGTCCTGGACCTCCGTCTGCTGGAAATCCTCCAGGGTTAAGCCTGTGGTCACCGTCTCCGCCAGCTGGATAACCCTCCTGGAAACGGCGGACTTCCTTTTCAGGTGGTAAAGTCCCTTGTTCATGGAGGGTACTTTCCTGCTGAGGAATATCTTCGCCTCATAGTAGTCCAGCTCGTCGGCCAGCTTGAGGGCGGGCCTTTGGAATGTCCTCAGGCTCGCCTTGAGAAGCTTGATAAGGACGCCCGCGGCGGGCATGCTCCAGCCGCCCTCCTCCAGCCTGCCCTTCATCTCCGCGATAAACGGGACGGGGAACTTGTGGATGGTGATCAGAAAACCCCGGTTGTAGAAGATCGCCAGCTTGTTGGTGAGTTCCTGGATAGTGTCGGCCTCCAGGTGCGCCTCAGGGTCGTGGAAACGGGTGATGACAAAGAGCACCTTTTCGATAAACTCATGCTTGGGCAGGTGCTCCGGTTGGAGGCTGTCCGTCACGGAGGAGGGGTGAAGGTCGTATTTTTGGGCAACGAACTGCAGTTCCTCCAGGGTGGGGTCCTCTATGTCTATCCACTCCCATCCCGCTGATTCGGCGGAAACCAAGGTTTTTTGCATAGGATTCAAATCAAAGGTGACGCTTCCTGCTAGGCAAGCGCGGGTTCCTCACCTAGCAGGAAGCGTAAATTCCGCCAATATAATTATTTACTTCAGGCTGGCTGCCCTATTTTTGGACGAAAGTGTCAATTAGGTATGGTAAAGGTACGCGGCCTGCTGTTTTATCTTCTTTTGCTGACGGGCGCGGGGGGCTGTTCCGTGGTACGGCAGGTGGAGGATATCCCCGCTGACGATTACCTGGTTCCGGCCTCCCTTTTCGGTGCCAGGGAAATAGGGCAGGACCCCACCCCCGAGAGGATCAAGGCGGCCATCGAATGGGAGGACAGTTCCATCCTCATCATCCCGCAGGGGGAAGGGCTGCCTTCCCTGCGATTCGGCCGGGATAATACGCCCGATTTCCGGGTTTTTCGCCGGGCACTTGACATTGATGTGCTGACCATCCCTTTCAAGGTCCGCCCCTCGGTGGAGGGATTCCCCGAGCAGCTGAACCCAAATTTCAGCGCCGCCCTTTACCTGGGCAGGAGGATAGACTCCTACCATATCAAGCCCCTGGCCAGGGGAAAGAGGCGGAATACCGTTTCCGGTTTCGGGGGCGGCTACGGGGGATTCGTTGGCCTTGGCTCGGTGACCATGAACCCGTTCGTGACGCGGAACGCCATCACCTACGAATATGAGGGCTTGGTCCTGACCGGCGGGGCGGCGGCCATCTACGATGCCAAGAAGTTCAACATGGGCTTGGCCATGGGCAGTGATTTCCTGGTGGACAAAAACCGGGAAAACTGGATCTACCACAAAAAGGTATGGTTCGGGCTGCTGTTTGGGCTGAACCTGAATTGAGTTCCCTGTAGCCCGCACCCTTTCCCCAGATTGATGAGTAATATCCTTTCGCGCGGATGTTTGCTCGCTTCCCATTATTCACCAACTTGCCCCCGCATCAAACTTCATGGGGCATGAAGATAATACCCACCCTGCTGACCCTGCTTCTGGCGAGCTTGTCCGTCTTTTCCCAGGTTGATTCCACCGGGGGAGTTTCCCTCAGCGGGTTCGTGGACGCGTACTACGCCTATGACTTCAACCGGCCCCCCGCGCACGAGCGGCCTGCCTTCCTCTACAACCACAGCCGCCACAATGAATTCAGCATTAACCTGGCCTTCCTTAAAGCCGCCTATGCCTCGGAAAACGTCAGAGGCAACGTGGCCCTTATGGCTGGCTCCTACGCCCAGTACAACCTGGCCGCCGAGCAGGAACTGCTCCGACACGTCCTCGAGGCCAACGCGGGCGTGCGGCTGGGGAGAGGGCTATGGCTGGATGCGGGCATCCTGCCTTCCCATATCGGCCTGGAGAGCGCGGTGTCCAAGGACAACCTGACGCTGACCCGGAGCCTTGCCGCCGAGAACTCCCCTTATTACGAGAGCGGGGTAAAGCTCACCTGGGAAACAGGAAAGTGGGTATTGTCCGCCCTGGCGCTGAACGGCTGGCAGAACATCCGGGAGACGGAGGGGAACTCAGGCAAGGCCGTTGGGTCCCAGGTGCAGTTCCGGCCCACAGGCAAGGTGCTGCTCAACTCCAGCACGTTCATCGGCAACGAGAAAGCCGACAGCGCAAGGCAGATGCGGTTTTTCCATGACCTATACGCCACCTTCCTGGTCCTGCCACGGGTAAAGGTGGCAGCTGTGTTCGACCTTGGTGCGGAAAAAAGGCTGGGTTCGGAGGGTTTTGCCGTGTGGCACAGTGCCGCCCTGCTGCTTCATTACGGCCTGTCCAGTAGGGTGGCGCTGGCCGCCCGCGCCGAGTATTACAGTGACCGGGCAGGGGTGATCATCCCCACCGGGTCGCCCCACGGCTTCCGTACCGCCGGCTACTCCTTGGGCCTGGACTATGCCCCGGCGGCCAAGGCGCTGCTGCGCGTAGAGGGCCGCCTGCTGGACAGCAGGGACGGTGTTTTCCTGAGGGGCACCCGCCCGGTGAGGCAGTCCGCTGCGATCACCTCCTCCCTTGCGGTCTGCTTCTAACGCGCATATTCGCTTCCTGCTATACGCTGGAGGCCTGTACATGCCCCGAACCACATAAAACCGTATTTTTATCCCCATGTCTAAGAACCAGAAACCACCCATGGAAAATGGCACCCAGAACCCCGAAGGCAAGGAACGCCAGGTCCTTTTTTCCGAACGCCAGCGTTTCAGGCAAACGTGGCTCTGGGTACTCCTTTTGGGAGTGAACGTGAGCCTGGTTTGGCGGGCCTACGAACAGATCTATGTGGGGCACCTGCCTAATGGGGGACAGCTGCTGGGAGCAGGGGTGGGCATCCTGGGCAGCGCGCTCGTTTTCTGCTGCCGCCTTGAGACCACGATCAGGGAAGACGGCATTTACGTGCGCTTGCTTTCCGGGAAAACTGGGGAACGGATATAATCGAGTTAGTGGAGCAGTTCAAGGTGTTGCTGCTCAACCGCAACAACCGGGTCTTGGGGGAGTACGGGGTCTCGACCGGGGGCGTCTCGGGCACGGTGGTGGATATAAAGCTCATTCTGGCCGCTGCCCTTCTCTGCTGCGCCAGCGCGATCATCCTGGGCCACAACTACCCCAGCGGCAATACCCAGCCCAGCACAGTGGACAAAGCCATGACCAAAAGGGTGAGGGAGGCCGCCGCCCAGATGGACATCGCCGTGTTGGACCATATCATCCTGACCGTGGATACCTTTTACTCCTTTGCCGATGATGGGGAGCTTCAACCAGAAGATCGTTGAGGTCCGCCCGCCTGACGGCGGGAATCTTGTTTTGCCCAGTCAGAGTTCCAGCTCGCTGCCGGAATCCATATGGCTGTTCCTGAGGTAGTAGCCCAGGGTCAGCTTGGCCAACTGGTAGGCATCCTCCCGCTCCCCGCGCTCCACCAGGTGCAGCACGTACTCCACCCGCGATCGGCAGTAGTTGATGATGTGGTCCAAGTGGTCCTCGGTGAACCCGTGGTTGGCCAAGCTGCCGAGAACCAGCAGCGCCTTCCCCATCTGGTCGGCAAGCGCATGGCAGTTGTCGCCGTGCGCGTCCCCCAGCCCCTCGACCTCGGCCAGTATCCGGGCCAATTCCCCATTGCTTTTTTCCCTGTACGGCATCCCTGTTGTTTATCCCTGATGTACGGCAAGAAGCGGTTCGGCAAGCGGGCTGGCCGTCGCCCTGCCTAAAAGGTGTTCCCAGGAGGTGCCCGGCAAAGTGGTGGCCGGCACTGCCCGCCGCACCTTCGTCACCATCAGGACGTTATAGGGCACGGGCCTTCCCTGGTATACCTTGGAGTGCCGGTGGATCCCGCCCGAGTGGCAGTACTGGTTCAGCGAGTAGTCATCGAAGCACCCCATCAGCTCGACCTGCACATCGGCCACCAGGTACCTCCTGGGCCCAAGCTGCAGGAAGCCGCCCTTCTGTATCGTGCCGCCCAGCCTTGAGTTGATGACGTCGAAGTCGCTGGAGTCGAATATGAGCTGGTCCTCCCCCTCGCTTATGTCCAGGTCATAGACCGTGAACCTGGGGTAGGTGGGGATCCTCCTGGAGTCAACCTCCGGTACCCGCTTTAGGTGAATGCCGGCGCGGCAATCTTTGGGTACCTTCTGCGCCCTCAGGAAAGAGGAGGCATCAGTACCGGGGATTGAATTATATGCCTTCCGAAGTAAAGATAATATCATGCACACCTATAATTTTCCATTGATAAATGACAAATGAATCCCCTCTCCCTGCACTTGCCGGCAACAGTGGCCAAGTATTGTGCAAGCAGAATACGCCTGGCGAATATATTGAATTAGAATATAATAATAAACACCTGGGCCAGTCCATAGCCTGTGGGTAACCTTGGGAACCGGAATGCCGGCATGGGAAAGCCGCCGGGCATTCCTGGTGGCTTGTCCGGCCCCCGACCCTTTCCCGTAGCCCCGGGTGCCTCGGGCGGGAAAACTGGAGAGCAGCACAGGCCGCAGATTTACTTTGGAGCGGCGGGCAGGGCCCCGGACCCGTCCCTGCCCGGCTTGCCGAGGCCCTCCGAAATGGCTGGCCCATGCCATGAAACGGCGTTCACTTAAACGGGCTCAATGAAACAGAAAAGGTTGACGGGTAAACCGATCAAATAATATGGGGCAAAGCTAGATAATATCAATATTTTGTTAGATTTTACGCATCCCTCTAGGGTAGAATCCTACCCAAACCAGTTTTTTAACCCTAAGGCTTGGCCTTTCTTGCAACGGATAACCTCGTTTTCAATGGAATTCATAGACATAGATGCTGTAGACCTTTCGATTGCCATGATCGGCGGGCTAGCGGTGTATTCCTCCCAGAAGGTTTACAGGGGGCTTGTAGGGCATAACAGGGGAGCCGACACCAGGAAGATGACCATGAGCGACATCAAACATCAGGCCCATTACCTTCTGCTGCTTGGCGAGCAATACAGAAAGGCCGGCGCTATCATACGGGGGGAGCGGTTCGGGGACGGATACTTCGAAGTTGCCCCGGTGGATATAGAAACCCATAATTGCTGCAGGGAACGGGAGTACCGCAAGGTGTTTGACAGGGATATGGTGGACAGGTTGAACAGCATATACCACCTGGTGGACGCGCTGTCCAAGATCAACCCGGTTGGTTTGGTTTCCGGCTATGGGGAAGAGGCAGCGGGGAAACCCGGGGAAGAGGTTGAAATGATCAGGCAGGTGTACGCCGATAAACTGGCCAGGGTGTTTGGCATGATTGAGTCCATCAATCTTCTGATCACGGAGGCCATGGCCCATTATGAAGGTGAGCCCGATCCCAAAGGCAAAGTCCAGCCTGAGCAAGGCGGGGGAAAGGGATAGGAAGATAATGAGGGGGTTGCCATCCCAGGCATTGGCCATCCCATGGATCATGTATGAGAAAGGGGGCGCCTGTGCGGCAACCCACCACAGGCACCAAGTACATAGCACCTGATAGAATGTACCCTCTCCGAGACAGAGACCAGGCTGGCACCCCGCACCGGACACCGTCTATGTGTCAGGGGAGCCGCATAGTTCCTCGCCCTCTTTCCTCACCAGGAAATCAGGGCTGGGGAAAAAGTGATGGAGCCATTGCTGAAATGTTGCCTTTTGGTCCCCAAGGCGATCCTACAGGAGGGAATACAACTTTAATCTATTGCTCTTTTAGCGTACCTGAAATCAGATAAATCAGGAAAGGAAAAAAAGGCGAAAACAAACGCCATTGCCCTATTATGGGAGCCTTATCTCCAAAGAAAGCACGAAAAACAACCTTTCTCCAGGCGAATGTTGCCTTTTTGTCCCCAAACCCACTGGAAGGGATTATCGAATGTTGCTTTTTTGTCCCCAGATTTATACAAGATACTGTCGATCATAGTTTTGTATCCATGTAAATAAATGAATGGATCAATTCACTTACGGGAGATCGGTTGGTTTTACAATTGGAAAAGTACTTCATCAAAAGGAAAGATGAGATAGATTTCTGATTCGTTAACCAGGTTAAACTTACAAGTTGTATATAATTCCATATATTAGTTAACATAACAAATAATAAAAAGCATTGAAAATCAACTATTTATTAATGTCTTATAATTTACCTTATGTTAAGTAGATTTTTTAGTAGTGGGACCTAAGCCCCCAGCAAAGGCAATTGCGCAACCAGTTGTTGCGTAAATTCTGGGCCGGCATGGGCGGAGGCGAGTTGCCGCATGTACAGCAGGTTCCGGTAGGAGAACCCCTGCAGGGAAAGAAGCTCCGATAAAGTATATTACTCCTCCTTTTTTACTTTTGCCAGCTCGATGGCCTTGTGCAGCCTGCTGGCGAACACTTCCTTGGGGGGCAGCTGCGTCAGGTATTCCGAAACCCTTATGTGCCCTTTGTCCAGCTCCAGCAACTCAATCTGCTCTTGGCTCTTTTCCGCGCAAAGGATCAGCCCGATGGGGCTTTCTTCCCCTTCCTTGCGCTCGTTCCTGTCCAGCCACTTCAGGTACAGCTCCATCTGCCCCTTGTAGGCTGCCTTGAACCTGCCCAGCTTCAGGTCGATGGCCACCAGGCGCCTTAGGCCGCGGTGATAGAAAAGCAGGTCGATCTTGAAGTCCTCGTTGTCTATGAGGATTCTCTTCTGGCGGGCCAGGAAGGCGAAGTCGCTGCCCAGCTCGATGATGAACTGCTGCAGCTGCGCCAGGATGGCGGACTCCAGGTCCCGCTCGCTGTAGGTGTCGCTCAAACCCAGGAAGTCCAGCACGTAGGGATCCCTGAACACGAGGTCAGGCGTCACGGCCCCGGCTGACCGCAGCGTGCCGAGTTCCTGCCGGAGGAGCTGCTCCGGCTTCCTGGACAGCGCGGAACGCTCAAACAGCATGCTGTCCATCCGCTCCTGCAGGACGCGCGTGCTCCAGCGCTCCTGCAGGCTCAGCTCGGTATAGAACTCCCGCTTGAGTCCGTCCTCCACCCCGGCCAGTAGGCGCAGGTGCGTCCAGCTCAATTGTGTACTCAGTGCGTTCACAATCTGGTCTTCCGGGAAAGTGTCCGCAACGCGTACACAATGCCACAGGTGGCGCTTGCCCCAGCCCCTGCCATAGGCCCTGGTAAGCCCGGAGGCCAGGGAGGAAATGATTCGCTCCCCGTACTCGCCCCGCTGCTTGCCGAGCAACTCCTGGTTGATGGCCTTCCCCACGTGCCAGTACAGGCGGGTGATCTCACTGTTTACCTGCAGGGCGACCCGGCTTCTGCTTTGCTCAATGAGGGTGACGATGCTGTCAAGCAGGATCCTGCCCTCCGGGTTCTCCGGTAGATGATGCGCTGTCTGTGTCATGGGATTGGCTACAAAGCGCAATTTACCTATATTCCGTCACTACTATAGAAGAAAGGGATAAATGTGACCTATAGCCCCGTTGGAAATATCTTCACCTTTGTAGGTGCTTACTAACCCCTTTTTCGAGTCAAGGAAATCCAATCATAAGAGCGATCATTTGCACCAAATATTACATTATGTAAAGTTTATAAGAATATGCAATCAGGATTTCCCATCCCTGTGAATCATTCAGGCCACCGGTTCACGGAGGTTTAGGGGCTCGACAAAGTACATGTCCAACGTTCCCTTGTTCTTGGCATCCAACAGGCCCCTATGCTTACACCTGTAAGTCTCTTTCACCAAATGGTAAGTTGTATCGGAGATGTTGACTTTCCCAACAGCCGAACACTGCTCCATACGGGCGGCGATGTTGACGGTGTCCCCCCATATGTCGAACTGGAATTTTAGGGCGCCCACGACCCCGGCTACCAAGGGTCCCGTATGTATCCCTATCCTTACCTCAAAATAAACTTCTTCCTTGTTCCGCCTTCTTTCCTTTTCCTGCGCCATAAAGTCCTGAATCTCAAGGGCGGCCGCAACCACATCCGCTGGGGTGGCTTCATTGTTTTCGGGCATTCCCCCCACCGCTAGGTAAGCATCCCCTATGGTCTTGATCTTTTCAAGCCTATGGCCGGAGATGATATGGTCAATGGAGCGGAAATAGAAGTCCAACTCATCCACCAAGCTTTGGGGGGACATGCGCTCAGCGATATTGGTGAACCCTACGATATCAAGGAACAGAACCGAAACCTTTTTGAAATGACGGGCCTTGGTTTTCCCGGATTTTTTCAACTCCTCCGCCGTATCGGAGGGAAGGATATTAAGCAGAAGCTTATCCGACCTTACCTTCTCCCGTTCAAGCTCTTTCTTCTGGTGCTCTACTTTCTCCGTTCGTTCCGTCACCTTCTGCTCAAGGTTATTGTATAGGAGGGCATTATCTAGGGAAATAGCTATTTGCCCGCTGAGCAACTTCAGCAACTCCACCCGGTTGCTAGTAAAGGCGTTAGTGGATAGGTTATTCTCAAGGTAGAGCAAACCTTTCGTCTTTCCATGCATCAAAATAGCGGAACACAGGATGGACTTTGGCCGGTGCTGCTGAATGTATTGGTCCGTTGAGAACCTATCATCCTCGGCGGCATCATGGATGACGACGTCCTCCCCAGTTCGCAGGCAGTAACGGATAACGGACTCCGGCAGCCTGGAGAAAGCCTCCAAGCTTACTTTCTCCAAAACCTGAATAGCCTCTGCGGTTCCCTCGGCCCGCATGTGGTACTTGCCATTCTCCTCCATCACCAAGGCGCCACGTTCGGCGCCCGCATTCTTCAGCACGATCAGGAGCATGGTTTTCAACAGCTTCTCGAGCTTTATCTCGCCAGAGATAGTGGTGGAAGCTAACATCAGCGTGTTAAGGTCCAGGGAGCGGCTGTTGTAGTTTGAAACCGGGGTATCGGTAGTGAGGCTACTAATGGAAGGGATGAAGGGATATTGCCGCTGCAGCATGGCTGCTTTTGCATGGGCTCCCCAGAGGCTGTATGCCGCACTGGCTTTCGATAGCATAGTCTGCCCCAGCAACTCCAACCCTGTGTGCAGAAAACAACGGCCGGCTATCTCGTAGCCCATGGCTTCATCGGGTCTGAATTTCTGGGAATGGGCATGTTGCAAGCCGAGGTCGAAAAGCTGCAGGGCTTCCCGCTGCTTTCCGGTCAAGGCTGTCCATGCGGCCTTTATTATCTCATATTTGTGCAGATAATTATCCGGGCTGGTTCTACTCCACCCTTTCAGCTTGGCAAGGCGTTTCTTCACCTGGTTCAGGAGGGGCTCCGAACCTTTGTTCAGGTAGGTGTGCAGCAAAGCCAAGGATTCATAGAAGACGAAATGGGTAAGTTCAGGGAGTCCTGCGACTGCATCGACATATCTTTGGGCATGGCGGGCCTGCTCCAAGCCCTTCTCTGGCTCGTTGCCTAAGAGATAAAGAAGCAATTTATTACAATAGAAAAAATAGAGGGAGGTTTTATCATTTGTATCGCGGAGAAACTGCAGGATTTCCTCCTCACCGCGCTTTTCCTCATCCAACCGGACTCCAATCGTGTCCCCTGCCGACAGGTTTTTAGCCACATTCCCCAGCATCACCAGGCGCTTCTCAGCTGCTTCCTGCTTCAATTGCTGGAAGGTTTTCACATAGGAAGCAACCAGAGTGGAGAATTCCCGAAGTTCCATGCCCGTGTAGAAGTGCAGCAGGAGGTGGTAATAGGCTGACCAGGTTCCCCCCACGAGGTTCCCGACGCGCAAACCGCTTTGGAAAGACTCAAGGAGCGGTTGAATGGAAGAAGACAAGTGCTGCTTCCAATGGTTCAGAAAGCAATCCGTTACAAACAGGACCTTCACCTTGTATTCCTCCGAGTCGAATCTTTCCACGAGGCGGAGGGCCATCTGCCCAAAGCGGTACCCCCCGCTGTAATCACTTAAGACAGCACTCAGCGATATTCCAAAGGAAGCGTAGCCAAAGGCGGAATAAGGCATGTTCCCGTAGATAACCGACAACTCCACCATCTTGAAGACGATCAGTGGGAACAGGTTGCTGCCGGACATGTACGCGGAGGGGACAATGCGCTCCAAAACCGGCAAGGCAGCAATCATGTTCGGATTGGTCATGATTGGCAGGTGCTCCAGGTCTTCTATCCTTTTGCCGTGGAGAAGCCATTTGGTCTTAAGCAGGGTAAATATGATATGGGGAAGTTTGGGGTTCTTCGGGAAGACGATGTCTAATTTCCCCAGAAATTCAAGGCCCGCCACCAAACCTTCCTGCAGCTTGTTTTGGGAGGTCAGATAGTCGATCCGTAACATGTATCCTTTCCGCTGCTCCAGAGCCTCCCTCGTATTTTGCAGCACCTCCTCAATATAACGCTGCATTTTTGGATATTCGCCGGAGAGATAGGCGGCTTCCGCTGCCCCGCTGTATAATCGGTACGTAAGCTCGTAATGTGTTTGCCAAGGCTCCTGGGGTAACAAGTGGAGGCCGGTCTCCAAATAGTCCAAGGCTGAGCTGAAGGCCAACGATTCCAAGGCTTTTTTCCCTGCCTCCTGGTTGAGTCCGACTAGTTTGGTTTGTTCCTCCTTATCCTGGACTAGCCCTAGCCCGGCATTGAGGTGGTAAACAAGGTCGAATATTCTTTCTTGGAGCTGCTGGCCGGATAGGTGCTTGGAGAGCAACCGCCCAATCCGCAAGTGCACTTCTTGGCGGACGTCCTCCGGGATGAGCTGGTAGAACGCCTGCTGCACCCGATCATGGATGAATTTGAAAACAGCGGGGTCGTCCGGTTGCGTAGTCAGCCCCGCCTCCAAATGTCGGAAGTTCTTTGTCATGGGCAGTACCAGCCCTTCCTCAACACCTGGCAAAAGGGCGGCAAAACAAGGAAGTACTTCAACTTGGGCTATAACACGCACGTCTTCAAGGTCAAAGCTGTTGCCGATGCAGGAGGCAAGTGTCAGGATCTTACGCGTCTCCTCCGGAAGCTTTTTGATCTTAGCCTCCATTAGATCAATCACGTTATCGGAAACCAAAAGTCGGTTCAGGGCGGTGATATCCCACCGCCACTTTTGTTCCGTCTGATCCAGCCAAAGCTTTTCCGTCATGTACAGCGATTCCAGGAACTGCTTAAGGAAGATGGCGTTGCCTTTTGTTTTCTGGAATAGGAACTCTGCCAAGGGTTCTATGGACCGATGGCTTGCATGGAGGGCGTCCGCTGTCAGCTGCTCCACGTCCTGCAGCGAAAGCTTCTGCAGGGGCAGGTAATTTGTCGCCACTCTTTCCTTCTCCAGTTCTTTCAACAGGAATCGCAGAGCATGGGTCTCATTCACTTCGTTGTCCCGGAAAGCACCGATTAGCAGCAGGTAACCGTTTTGCTGATCGGTCAGCCAAATCTTCAGGAGTTCAACTGAGGCCGGGTCAATCCAGTGTAAGTCATCGATAAAGATGACCAAGGGATGCTCTTTGCGGGATATACAGTAGGAGAAGCTCCTGAAAACGTAATTGAACCGGTTTAGGGTTTCCTGCGGCCCTAGCTCAGGGAGAGGGGGCTGCTTGCCGATGATGAGCTCCAGGTCGGGAATCAGGTTCACGATCACTTGGCCCAGGTCCCCCACTGCGCTTAGGATTTCCTGCTTCCATTGCCGCAGCTTTTCATCGCGCTCTGTCAAAACAAACCGGACCCAACCATTCAAGGCGTTTCTTAGGGCATAATAGGGGATGTTGCGCTGGAACTGTTCAAACTTCCCAGAGATGAAGAATCCCCGTTTCACTGAAATATGGCGGTGCAGTTCGTAGACCAAGGCTGACTTGCCTACTCCTGGTTCCCCGCCTATAAGGAACAATTCCACCGCACCCCCCGCCACCCGGGAAAAGATTTGGGTGAGCCGGTCTAGTTCCTTGTCACGGCCGTACAGTTTCTGGGGAAGCACCAAGCGGCCATTCATATCCTTGGTGGCCAGGGTAAAAGGTTCAATTCGGTTTAGGGTATCGATCCTGTCGAGGCATGTTTGTAGGTCATGCTGTAAGCCGAAGGCGGTCTGGTACCGCTCCTCCACATTCTTGGCCAGCAACTTCACCACAATATCAGAGAGCACCTCCGGCACAGCCTCATTTACCTGTCGCGGCGGAACCGGTTTTTTCGCCAGATGAAAATGAACAAGTTCCAAGGGATCATCCGAAACGAAAGGCACCTGGCCCGTGAGCATCTCATAGAAAACAATCCCAAGGGAGTACAGGTCGGAGCGGAAATCGACGACACGGTTCATGCGGCCGGTCTGTTCAGGGGATATGTAGGAGAGGTTGCCATGCATTGCCTCAGGGTTTTCCAGATGATGTGTGAATACATCAAATTTGGAGGCGCTGCCAAAATCTATGATGGTAATGCGCCCTCCTTTTGAGCAGAGTATATTACTTTTATGCAGGTCAAGGTGGATAATTCCCTGACGATGTATTTCCGAGAGGATACCCGCTATCTGGACTGCCATTGAAAGAAATTGAGGCAAGCTGCCCGAAGAGGCAGCGGGTAACCGATGCAAGGGTTGACCATCGATGTATTCCAGGGCCAGTGCTAACCTTCCGTCGCGCTCCGTTTTACGGAGCACCTTCCGAACCCCTTCCACTTGGAGCAGAGGCAGGAGGTTGAACTCGTTGTTCAGCCTGAAAATTTCTTCCGGATCAGGATACTCCTTTTTCAGCACTTTGACCGCCACCGGAGCAGCGGAAGAGGCATCCTCTTCCAAAAAAATCAGACAATTGGCGTTTTCGTGTAAGACTGTCTTCATAGGCTCTTCTTCAGCGGGAATGATTTTGCTTAGCCCCCTCTCCCTATGAGGTTCTGTCAGGCCTTGGCAGGGAAAAAGGACTGGCGGCGTGGTAGCCTGATCCCTTGGGTCAGTTCAAGGATACCATTGTTAAATATAATTTAATATATAAATAATAGGGGTATATTTATTAAGGATTAATTTTTATACTTTGTTATAGGTTTTTGGCTGGGACGCTCCGCTTTGGGCTGCTTTCTTTTACCATCATTCCTGGGCTCTGGCTTGCCGGCAAGCTTCCATTAGCCGATCATTCAGACACTGGATGTTTTCGCCCCCAACCGGGAGCCTACTGCTGGTATTCTTTCATGGTTCCACCTGCCCAGGTAAACTGGTAGTTGATAGAAGGCTTTCAACCCATCCCGGGACCGGGAGGTGTAACCTTTGAACTGGAGTTTGACAAAAAGACTATTCTATATGCCTCCTATGAGCTCTCCCGTTTCCCCACCTCCCATCCCTCGGAAAATCGCCGTCTTAGGCGGGGGCCTGTCTGCCCTTACGGCCATCTATGAACTCACCAGGCACCAGGACTGGGAGAGGTACTACGATATCACCCTATATCAAACCGGATGGAGGCTTGGGGGCAAGACTGCCAGCGGGCGCGGTCTACATGACCGGATTGAAGAGCGCGGCATCCATATTTTCCAAGGCTGGTATGACAACGCATTCAGGATAGTGCAGGAGGCGTATCGCTTACAGGAGGAACTGCGTCTGAGTCCTGACAGTCCCATTAAAACCTGGACGGATGCCTTTGTGCCGGATAATGCCACGCTCTTCACGGAATGGTCCCAGAAGGAGGGAAAATGGATCAATTGGCCGCTCATCTTTCCCATGAACAGCTTGATCCCAGGTTCCTCGGGGAAAGCGGGTCCTTGGGAAATCATTAGGAAAATACTGGGCATAGCCCTTCAACTCATCCTGGGCGAACCTTACCAGAAGAATGAGGGGCCCTTGGCCAAATGGCTGATGGAGTATTTGCTGGATGAGGAGGAGTCCGTCCCGCAGCCCAGGAACAAACCGAAGCCGGCCTGGTGGGATTCCCTTGTCTCCAAGGTAAAGCAGGAACAAAATCACCTACTCGAACATGTAGGGCTTGGCATGCTGCACCAGGCTATGAGGATAGCCGAGAAACAGCTCCCCGTCAATGGAAAGGTGGGCCTGGGCCAGCATGAGGTGAATGCGTTGGAAACTGTCACCTTCCTCTTCTCCGGATTCACGCATTGGTTCGAGCGCCGATTCCGCCATGCCGTCCATTCCAATGACGAGCTCCGAAGGATCATTTCCCTGTTAGAGTGGATGGAGGCGGTCTTTACAGGCATATTGAAGGATGTGTATGACCCCAAGACCCATGAGCTTAACTATGAAAACATAAATGACTACAATTACCGGGACTGGCTAAAGAAACACGGGGCGTCCGAACTTGCCCTGAACTGCGCTCCGGTGAGGTTTATGTACACCGGCAGTTTTGCCAATCTGCTGAATGGGGGGATGGGGCAATTGGCGGCCGACATCGGTTTGCGGATGCTGATGGTCTCAGTGGATTACAAGGGATGCCTGGTCTGGAAACTGACTGCGGGGACAGGAGACACCATCATCACCCCTATTTACCAGGTGTTGAAGCACCGGGGAGTGAAATTCAAGTTTTTCCATAAGGTAGTGGAGGTGCACCAGCCTGAGGGAAAGGAGATTGAGCGCATCACGGTTGGGGAACAGGTCAGGCTAGGGGAAGGGGTAACCTCTTATGAGCCCGTCTTCAAAGTCAATGGACTCAACAGCTGGCCATCAAAGCCCCTGTTTGACCAACTGGATCCGCAGCAGGCTGCGTTGCTTCAGAAGAATAACATCGATTTGGAGAGCGAATGGAATGGCTGGGTGGATCATCGGCGTTTCGACCTGAGGAAAGGGGTGGATTTCGATGAAGTACTGCTGGGTATCCCGGTAGCCGCGTTAAAGGATATCTGTGGCGGCATCATAGCCAAGAACGAGCGCTGGCGGAACATGGTGGAAAAAGTAGCTACCACGCAAACCCTCCAGGTTCAGATATGGACGAAACCTACCATAAGCGAGATGGGGATGGTGGCTGCCGACTGGGGCATGAAGGCTGGCACTGAGCCGAACTCCGTTATATATGCGAACTACCTGTATTCCTGGACCGACATGACGCTTATGTTAAAGGCGGAGAATTGGCCAGAAGGCATACAACCGGGTCATCTAAGCTACTGGTGCGGCACGGTGCCTGATGCGGTACCCATGGAGCCCTACACGGAGGTTTGGTTTCCAAAGGCGCAACACGCCCGCGTGAAGGGTATTACCGAGCAGTGGCTCAATGATAATGGTGGCTGGCTATGGCCAAAGGCCACCCTGCCGGAACTACCGGCCGGATTTAACTTCGACTTACTGTCAAACCCCTATCCTGACAAGGTATTGAACCCGATTGAAAAATTTCACGAGCAGTACTTCCTCATCAACATCGATCCATCCAACCGCTATACGCTTGCCTTGCCCGGCACAAACAAATACCGCATGAAGACGGACGGTTCCGGGTTTCCGAACCTGTTCCTGACCGGCGACTGGATTGATTTTGGGTTCAATGTAGGGCATATGGAAGGTGCCGTAACGGCTGGGTTAAGGGCTGCAAAAGCAATACTTGGAAGCTATGGAATGGAGACAGAAACCGAGATTCATTAAATGGGTACGGATTGCCGTATCCGCCCTTGCCTTAGTTGTATCCGGTTGTGAAAAACCCGCCATTTCCACCGACATACCGGCAGTGGGGTTGTCCCAGGAAGGACAGCGGCTAAAGCTTGACTCCCTGGAGGAAAGGGCCAGAAAGCTGGTGGACAAGGTGAACGATGATCCAAAGGCCCGAATTGGGCTGAGGGAAGTGTTCTATAGAAAGTACGGATGCTGTAGGTCCCACAAGTTCGGGTTCGGAAATTCTGAAATCGCTTTCCTGAAATGGGAGGCACGAGGACTCCTTAACCCAATGGTTGGTAAGTCCCCGGGAAGTCCTTGGTGGAGGGAGGTTAACCGGGAGTTTATCTATTATTCAGAGTGGGCCGCCCTTGTACACGAAAGCAAGCTAGATACTGTAAAGGCATTGGAGGTTCCGGTGCAAGTAAAGTACTGGCTTACCTTTATCAATACGCCCACTGCCAAAAACTGGTACCGCGCCCACAACAGCAGCATTATCGCCAGTTATCACAAGCACGCTGGGTTAGCCGCCCAGGAATCCTATGCCGAAAAGGTGTTCATCAACATGGTGCTGTACCGGGTGCTCTTTGCCCAAGCCATGGTGGAGTCAGAGAGATTCGCATTTGGAAAATTAGGACCGTTTCTTGCCAATCCGCGGTTACCCGCGGTGGACTTCATCGTGAACGATCCCTTCTTCTACCCGACCACCTATCCGCTCACAAAAAAGGAGGCGGACATCATCTTGGGAAGGGTACACCGAATAGGGGCGCTGGAAGCAAAGGTCCTCGACAAAGGCCTTATACTCCCCCATTTGGAAGAACTATATACGCATGCGGCCTTAATCAACCAGACCCCTGAATTGCTGAGTTTTATCGACCAAGGAAAACCTGTTTACCCTCATAAATCAGGAGAATAAAACAAAAGGTTCTTTTCCCGCAAGCCGATGCAAGGCCAAAAAGAAGAGGAAAGAAAACAGGTTTGGCAACAGGTGCAGGTCACCCCAGTCCAGGCGTTCTTTATTACTCTGTAGAGCTGAGGATGCGCTCCATCCCTCCTTCACTTGCCTAATAGAAATATACGCTGTCTTTGGGCAATTAAGTTCTGGTTAGAAATATCCGCAAACCTTACAGACAGTCATGGTTCATCTACTGTCCACCTATTCCGGTGCTTTCGGGCGGGATGGCTAGCTCCGCTGTTAGCTCAGGCTTTAAAGGGATAGATCAACCCCTATTCATTACCTTCTACACCTCATTCAACATCTCTAGCCTCGGGTTCACGATGCCTGGAAGGGCAAACCTTCCGGAGTAGCCGTGTTTTAAATAATCTAAAATAATTTTTACGCCTTCGTCAAGCTTTTTAAACGACCCCCGGAAACAAAGTCGCCGAAGACAAGTAGTGTTAATTTGAGTTTCACAGGATCAGCGTATTCCAGTGATGATTTTAGGCTTTTCTACTTCAAGAGTTTTCTTGTCACGTCGGTAGTTCAACCAAGCGATTAGGGCGGAGGCTACAGACGCTAAACCCGTAATGCTTTGGAAAGAAATTTCGCGGGACTTATCCAAACTTAATAAACCTGCCTTATAGAAGAGCCAGATAACAGAAAAGATAGTGGGGACGAAGACACCTGCTAACAGAAGTAACATTAGTGTGATGTACTTTAGAACTTTTGTATCTAATGCCGGAGCCGGAGCATAGCTCAACCATATCGCAATGGTAGTTGCTAAGAAAATGAGTACAAGGTTGAGTCCTGCCTGTAAACTAGCATCTAGCACAACATCTCCTTGCCTATAGTTATAAAATGTGGCGGGGAGTATAACAACAAGAAAAGCAAAATATATCCAGGCCCGGTGAGTAAAATTCGATTTAGGAACAAGAACGATGAGAGCAGCGCTACCGCCTGTTACTAGAACCAAAGCCACCCCAAAAAACAAGTAATAATTATGTGCACTTACATCATAAGTATCAGGCCTAGGCCCTCCCGCTTTTGATAAAGGAACGTCTTGACTGAGATGCTCCCAGGCAAATACGAAAATCGTTTTTCCAAACATCTCCATCCATATAAGAGCAATAATCACAGTTATAGCAGCTATTAAAACTGCTAGGAGCCGACGTCTGATAGGTGACATAGGAAGGTGTTTCATTAGAGATAAAATATTTAATCAAGTTTTTGGCTCACAGGAATAGCACCCCCTTTAACAGGTAAGGTTATCACTGCTTTCAATGCTGCATTTAGATTCGCCTATTTAGAGTGCGTTTTATTACTTTAAAATAATTCAATATTCTTTAGAAATATTTATAGTCTATTCCCATGTGGTTGATTATAAAAGCGTCTTAAGTAGCCATCTCACAAATCAAACTGGTACAATGTTTATAGGAGGCATTTGTGAGGCACCTTGACCTGAAAGTTTAAGTGATTATTTAGTAACGTGAGTGTGTACAAGACGAATCCGAAAGATATTTAGCTCAAAATAACCCTTACTTCAAATATCCTTTTTGCAGTTTGTTTCCGCAGGTTTTGCGCTTACATTCGCTTCAGTTCTAGCAAATTCATTTTTGAAGCCTCTGTGCCATGTGGTAGTGCATCTCTACGATAGGAATCATCGAAGACAGGAATTCCTTATAATTTTCATTCTTTGCCACGGATAAAGCTTTCTTAAACATCTCGGTAGCTAGCTTATGGTCCTCTACAATCGTCTGCACATACCTTTCATCGAACTCTTTGCCGCTTAATGCAGCATGCTCCTTAACCGTTTGGGTGTTTCTCTCATTCATCCCCTCGGGAATCTCGACATCCAGTCTTTCAAGAAGCTTACGGAATTTCTGATTGACTTCGGTGTGCTCCTTGACCATCATCCCCCCATACTCAACTACTTCCCTGCGAGTGCCTTTCTCTACGGCCATCTTCCCTAACTCTACCTCCATGATACCTGCACTGCCGGCAATCTCCAGAAACATCTTATCCTGGTCACTGAGGTCACCTCCCCCTGTTTTTGTTACTTCTTCGTTCATATGATTATTGGAATTAAGTTTAGAGTGGGTATTACAGGATGCAGACATGAATATGACCAGTGTGGCTTCGGCCAGTATTAGCAGAGTTTTCATACTGATAGATCAATAATTATGTATGGCTTCCATTTAGAAGTGCTTACCAAACTTTACACAAGAACCTAGTGCATGTCTAATATGGAGGTAATCATACTTTTTAATCAAACATCAGTTGACCGTAAAAGGGGAAACCTCAACGCTTTACCAGCTTGCGCTTGACCAAATCATCCTTTATTATTTTGATTACCTTTTCAGCGGCTCTGTCATCGAACCTATTGGCGGCTAATTTGAGCAGCAAGTCACCCAGCCAATTGGAGTCATACACATTGGTCATGAGCTTGTTTATCCTCTCCTCGATCTGGTCGGAATACTTTTCCAAGAAGTCCCCTTTAGGCAATCTCATCTCATAATGCGGCAATTTGCCTGTCTCCTCGTAGCTTATGTGCTTAACCCCTTCCCTAACTGCTTTCTCCATCACCCGGATTGGCTCTTGCAGCGTAACATCGGGAATCACGGGGAGCCATTTCCTTCCTTTCTCGTCCTTGAAGCAGAACCGCTCGAACGCTGCCTGGCCTTGGTACCCGTTGATCACGGCTTTTATGCAATCGTAATTCTCGTTAGGTGTCCCATCCTGATTCACTTGGCTCTCTTCCGGGTCGACGACAAAGTATTTCCTTAGGAAGCTCTGGCAGTTACGCCGCCCCAGGAAATAATCGTGTATCCTGTACTCCTTGCTTAAAAAGCCCCCGAAACCGCCCAGTGCCCCGCAGGCGATGGCGTGCTCGGGCTTGTCAACGTCATCCCGGGAAGGCGCGATAATGTGAAGCCCGTAATTATCCTTGTCATATGCATCAATGGCTTCCTTGGCATCGAAGCGCAGCTGTGAGGCCATCGCAAAGACCAGATCCGATGCATAGCTGAAGATGTGCTCGGACTGGGCGGTGGGCTCCGTTACCTCAAAGTCGTAGGAGGGGAAAGGGTCTATCAGAATAACGGAGGTGTTCTCAAGCCTGGTGCTTTTGGCCACCATTCTTTGCGTGTCGTTCATGGCCTCCACGGCTTTCAGCTCCGCCAGTTTGTTGTCTTCCCGCAGCCTGATCTGCAGGAGCAGATCGCGCATCAGCTCGACAGGTTCGTTGTTGGCGGTGCCCCCATCCGCGTTCAGGCTTTTGTAGGCATCCTCATCACTTTTGACCTTCTTCCCCAGGTCAATCGTACCCTTGCCGAACTTGCCGTTCTTCTGGAAAAAAGGGTTGTCCCAGATGTATTTTGCCTTCCTTGACAGGGTTCTGGCCCTCAGCCCGATGGGGAAGGCCCCGGTGGCTTTGGATGCCTCAATCAACGGTTTGAGGTTTGACAGGTTTCTGGTGGAGATCTCCATTCGCCCGTCCTTCCGATAGTCGTCGCCCCACCTGAAATGGGCAATGTCCCTGTGCTCTGACACGTATTGTTCGACGGCACCCAGAGCCTTGCTGCTCAGCTGGTACTTCAAACCCGAGACATTGAACAGCGTCATGAACAACTCTGCCTCATCACTGATGCAACCAGGGTTCCTGGGCTGCTCTGAGGCACCCAATGTCTTCACGTAGTCCTGGAAAACATCACCGACTTCATCGATGAAGGTTGAGTTCATCGCGGAGGGGATATGGTAGTCATGGATGTCAGAACCGTCCAGCATCTGGCCGAATACGTCTCCTCCGGTAATGTCGACCCAGAGTTTCCACAGGATGTTCTTCTCCGGGTCTACAATGAAAGAACGCCCGTCATCCTGCAGAACGGGATGCTCTATCCTGCCACGGAAAGCGAAGAAGGCCATGGCGGCTGTGATCCCTCCCCCTGAGGTCCCACCGAAAAGGTCAATCTCCACTTTATGGTCCGGGATGCTTGGGTCCGTGCCCCGTGCCTTTTCCCAGTTCTCTATCGCCTCCAGCAGAAAGTCCATTACGCCGGCGGTGTAGGCTCCCGCGGACACGGACCCTGCCATGCAGAGGCCAAGATGAAACGTTTTCGCGCTCATGGGCTCTTTGCTTAAATACCTTTACCTCTTTTTGTGATTCTAGGGTTTTCAAGGAGTTGACCAGATACCTATTGGTAAATGGATCAACGTTTTTGCCTACCTGGCTTCAATGCCTGCATATTACTGATGGTGAAAAACATATTAGAAACTATCCCTTGGGCATAAGAAGTAACGCCGCCATTTAAGGGACACCGGCATATTGATAATGTGCCGGCCACAGACCAAAAGAAAATATTACTTGTTTCAGTATCAATACCCATTATTAAGTATTGATACTGAAACAAGTAATATTTTCTGAAGTACTGTAAACTACCCCAGGACCCTTTCTCTGCTGAATGATGGAGAGAAGCCCGTATCTTAGGTATCCTAACCACCGTGCCTGACTCCCGCGTACTGGTCATATATCTGTCACCGACTGGGTGCAATTGCACCCAGTCCGCAGCGCGGGCCGTGGGTTAGGGTGTGAGAAAACACCCGCCTGCAACAAGGTTTTTGATTATACTATTGGATTTAAGCAAATTATCTAAAAATAGAGTGTAAATAAAGGTCCCAAACAGGTGCGTTTCTGCATCACTTATTGTTATTCACCCTAGTTAGAATAGTAGGAGTCACTGTGATTGCAGCTATAGGCGATAAGAATCAGGTGCGGATCCGCCCGCTTACCGGATCTGAACCAGGTTCCGGTGGGAAGCTTGCAGGCAATTGATTTTCTGGCATGAAGTGAGTTCAGGTAACCCCTTGTTTACAGCACCGTATAGATGTCTATATGGTGCTTTGAGGCACTTGTCTTCTATCCGCTTGCGCACTGGGGGTAACGTATCAAAGCAACCATATAGGCCGCACATCTTTCAACAGGTGTGCGGATTTTTTATGTCCTTCTCTGAATCACGACCTCAATTTTTACCTTTGTAACATTACTTCTACGAACGTAGTAGTTTCGGTGAAATCTGTTTCGCATTGAAAAAAGGGAGCAAAAAGGTTTCTACCATACGCCGCACGATAGCTCAAATTTCCCTTCCCGAGGTATCCGGCTTTGATGCATTCTCAGAAAATATTCCTTATTTGTATGGGATTACACCCTCCCTATTGCCTATATCACAGAACCAATGCAGCCCTTCAGCGTAACTACCCAGCTCACTCCCCAGGATTTCCTCCAATTCTATAAGCGCGCCAATCCAGGGGTGCTGGTTTTAACCTGGGTCTTTCGGGTGATAGGCATTTTTCTGCTGCTTTCGGTGCCTTTGCAATATACCTCTACAGCTACCTCTCACCTTCCATTCCCTTTCGTCAACATATTTGCGGGCTTGGCGATGGTAGGTCTTCCGGTTCTGCAAAGCTTCTCCGGAAGAAGGAGCTTTGCGTCCAATTCCAAGATCCAGGAATCTATCACCTACACCTTCACGGATAAGAACCTCTTCATAGCGGGGGAGACATTCACCAACAACCTTACCTTGGCCACCTTGCACAAGGTCACCCAAACCAAAGACCTGGTTCTGTTCTGGGACGCCCCCCAGCAAGTGGCCATTATCCCTAAGAGGTCTCTCAGCCGTGAGGAACTGACTTGGCTGCAGAACCAAATTCTGCCAAAAAAATAGCTTTCGAAGAGAGATATCGAGGGATACTCACCCTGCTGCTAAGGCCTTCTTCACCTTGGAAATGGTGTAAGGCGCGGCCCCGGTCAGCTTGGTGATCTCATTGTAAGACCGTCCTAGTTTAAGGTACCTGATTACCTCTTTGTGCTTACCCAGGAATTTCTCCCGGCTTTCTGCCGAGCCCACCTCCCGGCCCGTGTGCAGCCCATCGGCCTTGCGGCTGCGGATCCCCGACTTGATGCGGAGGCTCAGCTGCTCGCTCTCCATCCTCGCCAGATCCGCCATGATGGTGATCACCAGCTTGGTGAAGACATGGTTACCGTCGTTCTCCGCCGAGAGGGTGATGCCCAGGTTGTGGATGTAGACGGAAATTCCCTTTCCCTCCAGCTCCTTCAGCAGGTTCAGCACCTCGGTCGTGTTGCGGCCCAGGCGGGAGATCTCGTGGATGAGCAGGCACCTGATGCCTTCCTTGTACATATAGGCCAGGGCCTTCTGAAGCTCCTGCCTCTCCCCTATTGATTTGCTGAAACCAAATATCTTCTCCGAGAATAACTTCACCACCTCAAAGCCCGCTTCCTTCAAATCCTTCACTTGGCGGTCGGTGGTCTGCCCTTGGGTGGAGACCCTGGTGTAGATGATCGCTTTCATTTCTTGCTTCAATTTAAACATTTGCCAGACTTGAAGCGAAAATAGAAAGCACAATCCACCTTAACAAGCAAAGAACTGAATAGCTGAAGCAGGGATTAAATTGAATTTAAAATACTCAGTTAATTTGGCTAATTGGTGCCCACTCTACTAGGCGAGTAGCAGGTAAATTGTCAGGTTAAGATATCTCACGAATACCTTCCATAAACAATGTACAGATTAGATTTGTGGAATAGAGAGTTGGGGCGCTTCTATAATCAACAAAGCCATAATTTTGAACATTCAGTCCATCTTAACAAATCGTCGTTTTAAAGGATAGGTACTTTGCTTACGCGTCCTAAAAAGTGTTGACCGATTAGTTGTTGACCCTTACTTGAATTGACCACTACAGGTTTATGCTGTTTTTCATTGTCCATATAAGTTGACAGTATTTTTTTAGTAGTTCTTTTATCTTCTCTTCAATTGCCCTGTCTGCCGATGCGCCTGCTCCGGAGAGAGCATGTCACAACTCAGGTGGGACGTTTGTGATTGTAGAGAAACACGGCCTGATCCAGCAGTGTATGCCCCTGAGCTAGGGAATATACCTATTGGTCATGCAGGTAACATTGCTTGGGGATGCAGTTCACCTGCGCGGCTATCCTGTTCTCTTTACTGCAGTACAGGACGCCCCGGTCGAAGCGGTGGATTAGGTGCTTTCCACTTCCCATGCCTATATACTGTAAAGCCATCAGAAAGACTTTTTTGCTGTGGTCAGGTTCCTATGTTTCAGCCACCGTATAGCCCATGATTCTCTTGGAGTAGCTGTCCGTAACTAAAGAGATACAGAGACAAGCGTAATCAGTAAACCAGTACATGATATCACTCACCCATGCCTAGTTAGCCCTCTCCACAGGCAGCTCACGCATAAAGTTGGAATGTTTGGCGGAACTAATGACGAGAAAAGATCAACGCCTTGCACTTGCGCATTCAGATGAGCATCCCGCGATCAGAGAGCAGGTTAAATAAAGCGGCGTCTCTCACCCAGTTAAATTATAAGCCCTTAAACTTTTTGTTAGGCTCATCTGATGAAGTACGACCCGGCAACCAGTAAGGCTGTAAACCGTTCCTTATAATCAAAAGTATTAACCAGTATTTTTTAGAGCATATCAACAAAGCTACCATTAAAGGTTGCAAAAAAATACTATTGTAAAAGGGCTATAGGGAAAATAATAGGAAGAGGGAAGGTGGGCTATTTCTTGTTTTCTTCCCTCATAATGTCTCCCCCTCTATTGCCACCACCAGTACCTATACCCTGATGACCGTGATGTGAGGAATGTTCTCTTTCCCGTATGGGCGGAGTTCTTGGATATACAAACGCAATGAATGACTTATCAGTATCAGACAAGGTTGTATTCCAAGCAACCGCATGAGCAGGATTGTTAACGTGGTCTACAGGAATGGAGTAATGCATAATAGACGCTCTGTCATAGGAGGTAAATTGAGTTAAGTTAGCATCATATCTTTTAAATATATTAAGCTCTGTTTTAGCCTCATCCCATCCATTTTTGTCCCTATAATACGCTCTTACTTTAGGTTTATTCCAATCTATACCAGCCGTTGGGTTTTGATGCTCATGGATTAAACCTAAGCTGTGTCCAAACTCATGAAGGATAACTCGTCTGAACCCTACTTCTGAAAGGGAGGGTTCAAACCAACCAAAATTCATTGAAGGGCCGTTAGTGCCGGCTACTGTCTCCCCGGTATTCATGTTTTGAGAAAATCGCAAAGATTCATTTCCATGATAAGACCAAGAGGATCCTGGATTCATTGAAACGCGTATATCGGCTGGGCCATTATTGACGAATGCAAATTTAATGTTGGCATGTTTTTCCCATTCGGCCGCATAAAGTCTAACCTTTTGGCGGTAGACCTCTTCACCATTAATAAATCCAACTTTTATTATGCTTCCTTCTCTCCATTTAGTATTTCTAAGTACAGTACCTTTACTAGGATCACGGACGGGAAGAATCTCTGTACATATCTCCAGTTGTTTTTCATTGCCGCAGGAGGATAATGTAAATAAGTGAAAGATACATAAAACGAATGACCATGAAGTAAAATTTTTCATAAGATATGGTTTAAAAAATTGTAATATTTATTTGTCAATGTAAAACAAATTATTGTGGAAGCAACATTGAAGACCGTAATAAAGCAGTGAAGTTTAGCTAACTTTAAAGCTCAAAACCAAACAAGAATACCATTTATATTATCATTGTTTAATAAATAGATTTATAATATAGTTTAGAGTTTGCGATTTACTTAGTCACTCCATAATAGACCTTACTAATGACTAGCAGAAGGAAGGTGCAAGCCCTTATTTTCATTTCTTAATAGCAGTTAGAAAAAAAAATACCTTCACATGATTTATACTTTGAAAGACTTAAATAAATGAAGTGGATCAGCCCATGGAAGTAAGTGGAATTTTCATAAATCATTCAACCTTTATAGAGGCCAGATAGAATGATTTATGTGCCCAAATTACCTCGTTTACAAATTATTATTAGAACTGTATAGCCAAATACAAAATACTTGTTTCATGTTTCTGCTCCTGCCAAAGTAACAATAAGACCAGCACTTTTTTAGTGTTTTGGCGCGGTTTTTCCTATAACTCTTAACTATGTTGAGTTCTCTTAACTATAGAAAAGAAATTTAATTGAAGATGCCCGTTTACACAGCCTATTCTTCCCTTAGGTCACTTGAAGGAGCTGATAGAGAACCTAGTGTAAATGATCATCCTTGCCTATAGCTTTATTCTTTTATTAATCAAATTTATACCCAATGCCAATGCCCAGCCAAGGTTTATTCTGGTAGTACCAATCCTTTTTACTACCGAACATTCTATCCCAACCTAGAAATAATCCAATATTGAAATTAGAGCCTCCTTCATAGGCCATGCCAACTGAGTTAGTGAGGGTGAGTTCATTATCAGGTTTATAAGTTTCAGACTTTATGGAGTCCCGGGGCATATATTCCTGAAGGCCCACACCAATAGCAAACAAAGCTCTTACATATTGTTCCTTATAGGGATTAGAATTGATCCTAATCTTATAACCAAAGCCATAGGAAATGTTTGCGTCGAATGTAAACTTTGTATCCGAGTCATAAGCTTTAAACCTGTATTTAATAGGAATTGTAACTGGTATAGCAGTTAAACGTTGCGTGGCAAGATACTTTTTAGCCGGAGTAGTGAGGTCATCCACTATTTTAAAGTAATAATTTGATGGATTAGTAAGAGTTGTTAGATTTTGATCTTGATTTTCATCCCAATATTCAATGGTATGATTGCCTCCTCTATTAACAAACTTCATCATTGGTAAAACCTGAATAATAGATTCATCATCATTGATTACTCGATATCTAATAAAATTATCTGTAGATGGGCTAATCTTATATTTTGTTTGTTCATTAACTACTGTGCCATCAATGAGATAATACACTTTTTGCACCTCTAGTTTATCAATTGTTTTATATACATTCTGATTATTAATTATGGCTCTGCGTAAGGGGCCTAAACGTTCTAAGCGACTTTTGATGTTAAATTGACCAGATGCATTATTCACGATAAATAACAATAATAATAATAATAATAATAAAATAGGGGAAAGGATACGTTTTGCTTTCATTGTAAGTTCCGTTTCATTCTATGCATTATAAAGAAAGCATTATACAATGATTTGGAGAATACTTATTTATAGGTATTTTACACGGCTTGAACATACATTTCACCAAGTACATTAGATAGATCATTTGAAACTATAATTTCATTTCTTGCCATTTTTTGGTTGTAGTTTCTCCTTCTAGGCTTGTACCCGAAGTTCTTAGTGTACTTCAGGATCTTAGGGGCTTCCATCCTTCGCCTCTAGTCGGCTATGGCTTCCACGCTGAACTTGTGTAAGCGCCTTACCGAGGATACTGGCTAGTTTTTAGTGTATCTTACTGGCAACTCTGCATACTCATTCACTTTATCGGTGGTGAAGAAACCCATAATGGCGGCGGCCTGTACTACTTCCTTGATGGCTTGCTAGATTTAGTCTCGTGTGGCTTCACTGATTCCTTGATTAAACAGAAAATTTAAGTCCTCGTGGATATAGGCTGGTATCTCTATTTCAAGCGTCCAAACTGGTCCAGATTTCTGATGTATCCTTGTTGGCATATACTTAGGAGTACCTAAATCCCTTATGCGCTCCCAATTGCATCTTTCCTAGAATCTCCCTGTATTTTATGTAACATAGCTTTATAGGCAAAAGGATCCGGCAAGCTTAACATAGGATTGGAACTCAACTTCTCCTTTGTTATAATTTGGAAAAAAGTTGAGCTAGAATGCTCTAAACTTCCCCATGAAATACGTGAGCAAAGAAGGTTTCCACCTGCTGAGATGGTACTTACTAAGCAAAGGGGTTCAAGATGAAAGGTTCTGACTATTGGACATCAACTGAACTTTAGTTTGACAACTATTCCATAATGCCTCTTATGTAAAGTATTTGGCTTTTATAATAGACACAATTGAGAGTCAAATTAGCTTTGTTACTGATATGACTCTCATTGTTTTTTAATCTGATCCTCCAATTGTTGAAAAGATTAACCACTAAATTTCAAAAAAGGGGCCCTATTCAGGAGAATAGGGCCCCTTTAAAAGTATTTCAAATAATAAACTATTTTAAAGCCGATCTTAAAACGGCAGGCTCCGAAGTTACAGCTGATTCAGAGGTAATCCCTAATAGTCTGTAAACAAGAGGAGCAATATCTTCCAGCCCCATTAGGGGCAAAGTGGTTTTCGTGTTGAACCCAGCACCACAACCGATAAAACCTGTTTGTATTTCTTTAAAATCCGGAAAAAAACCATGTGTACCCCCTTTGGCAGCTTTCAATATCTCGCCCTCGGTTGCAGCATTCAGGGTTACGCCTGGTACGGGGGCCAGGGCTAACACAGCATCTGGATCGGCCCCAATCTTATCTAGCTCGGTCCGCTCTACTACCCGGAACAGCTTTTTCTGCGCCTCTGGCAAGTCCGAGAGTATCTTTTTGACGTGGCTCACTGTTCTGTGGTCTCCTTTCCTTTTGAGATGCAAGAAAGCTGCCGCCCCGGAGGTATGGAACTTCGCTTTCCATTCCCCTTTGCCTTTACCTATCAACCCGTTTTTGGCTAAAGCGACATTGGGAGATAAACTTTGGTTGATATCAACAAACCCGTGATCGCCAGTTATGATAACAGCGGTGCTTTCTTTGATCCCCGCTTTCTCTATAGCCTCCAAGATATTGCCTACGGCCCGGTCGGCGGCAGCCACCGCTTTCCGGACGTGCCCACCGTCCCTGCCTTCGCCATGGGCCGCGTGATCGACGGTATAGATATGAAAGGTCAACAGATTAGGTTTATAGGCCTGTATCAGGTAAGCGGCCATCCGGCTTCCGTTTTCGTCGGCAATCATATAGTCACTGTTCAAGTCCTTCTCCCGGAGTTTACCAGTGGCGTTTTGTTCGATCTCCTCAAAAAGCCCTTTTGGGGAGGCGCCTTGACGGATGGGTGTTACCCGGTCCACCTTTTCATCCAGCGACCACACTTCCGGGATATTGTAATCAACGGGCGCGCCGGCCGATACAGGCCAGAATACCGAAGCGGATTTCAAACCGGCTTTGCGCACAGCATCCCACATGGTTTGGGTCTTGATCAGGCTTTCCTCCCAATACCAACGCCCGGTAGCCCCATCCGGCTCAAAAGGAGCATTATAGTAGATGCCGTGTTGGGCAGGCATGACCCCGGTAAGGATAGTGGTATGGGATGGATAGGTCACACTCGGGAACACGCCCCTAACGCCATCTGCCTGCACGCCACCCAAAGCCATTTGTTGCAAGTTAGGTGCTGGCCATGATTTATCCTGATAGAATTCCGGCCGAAACCCATCTATGCTGATAACATATACATGCTTAGCTGCTTGGCCAAATACCTGACCAAGAAGGAACAGGCTTAAAAACAAAGTGGATGCTAAATATTTCATTTATGTGGGAGTTATCTTGAGTGATAGAAACAACGCTTGTGCTACAACTAAAGCAGCAGCCTTCACATGTGATTCTGTAGATACCTTTTTCAGAGGATTCTCAGAAGAGGTTAGAAGAGAACCCTTTGAGAACTCTCTCCATTTCTAATCAATTATAATGAGTAACGGGCCCCGAGTTGGATCTGGTAGGGTGTGCCGTTCTTTTGCGTTACGCCTACGTTTTCGTTAACCCGGTACTTATAAATTTGCGTGTTTTGATCAAAGCCATTCACAAACAGAAGACTCTGTTGCCCTAGATTATAGTTGCCGCCCCAATCCCTGTTCAGCAAATTCGCAAAGTTGAATACATCCACGCTCAGCGTTAAGCCTTGCGTCCCGAAGGTTTTGATGGTTTTTTGTAGGCGCACATCAAAGGTGCCGGAAAAGGGATTACTTCCCCCGTTCCGATCAGCGATAGCCCCCAAGCTATTCAGTATATACTGCTGAGCCCGGTTATCCGGATTGGATAGAATCTTTTCCATGGACGCTCTTACCGCTGGGTCTAGCTCAGGGGCACTGGGATCAAACACGAAGGCAAGGTCATTATCGGAACCAGGACCACCTACGAAGTCACCGTTGATGTCGGCGTCTACCGTAAGGGAATACCGGGTGCCGCCTATACCGGTGAACCGGCCGCTGAAGGAGAAACCTTTGAAGGTTGGGGTTGACCCAAAAAAGACTGCTTTATGCCGGAACTGGTTATCCGAATAATTAATCTCCTCTAAACTGCGCGGATCGGATTTAACCGGCCGGAAGGTGGAGGTATTGGCAACATTGCCGTTGTAGGAAGTATTGTCCCTGGCATCGTTCAACGTATAGCTGACATTGAAATAGCCATCCCGGAAATAACGCACATTGGCATCCACCACCAACGCCATCTGGCGTAGCTTCGCACCATTCGTAAATTCCAGCGTGCGTCCTACTGCCTGGGTTTTACGGCCTAGTACGTTATTGGTAATCCCGGCTGGGGTAATGCTGTTAGCCGGCACAAACACACCCCGGTTATTTTCGTTGGCTAAGGTGAAATAAGGCTGGTCTACCAGGTTACGGTCCAGATACACGTAGTTATTCTTGGTATAGGTGTACATGGCATTCACGCCGAAACGCAACCACTCACCTACGATTTTATTAAAGCTCACATTCGCTTTGTAAATGGAGGGCACCTGCAGGTCTTTGCTGTTTAGGTTGATGGTGGAAACCGTAGGCACGCCGGGAATCAGGCCGGGTACTGTAGAGGGATCCTGGCGGTAGGCGGGGAAATCCGGTACCGGCACTAAGTTAGGGCCAGTTGCTGGCCGGGTTACATCCACCGAGGCTACTTTGGTGCCGCTATTCTGAATATTATTCACCTGCGCATAGTTAATCGGGTTAGCCGAGAAGATACCGGTGCCGGCCCGGAAAATGTTCCTTCTTTCCCCTTTCACATCCCAAGTTAATTGTAGTCGGGGCTGAAAGTTGTTCCAGTCGGTGGGGTTGTTGTCTGTCCGTAAACCTAGTTCCTGCGCTACAATCGGGTTGTAATCACCGGCAGTCAAGTAACTCGTCATATCCCAGCGCAAACCGGCCATGGCGGTCACGTTGGCAAGCGGCTCAAATTCCACTTGCCCGAATAAGGAAGCATTCAGGACATACTGCTGCACCGAGGGAACGCCCTGCAGCGGCACTTCCCGGGCGTAACGCGACGGGTTCAGGTTATCAAACTCTTCTACACTGTTGAAGATAAAGCGGCCATTCTGCTCGCTGGAAATATAGGTATCCAGGTAAGTCAAGGTGTTGTCAGTCCCAAAGGCATAGTTGTACCGGCCCTTGGATACATACATGGTGTTTACCAGTTGCAATTGGTTCTCGAGGTTGTTCTCCGGGAAATAGCGTTGCCCGCCTAACTGCACCTGCGTGTTCCCCATAGTGCCGTTGGGTAGTTTGGAACGCACCGTTACAATCGCCCGCGGAATATTCCCGGCTGGAAGTTCTGGGTTAGGCACATAGTCGCGGGTTACGGTTTGATACTGCACTTTCAATTCATTCAGGACATTAGGGCTGAATTGCGAACGCAGCGAGGCCATGGTGCTGTTTTCCCGGGATTTAAAGTCTCCCCAGACCTCGAATAAGTTAATAGGGGAGTTGTCATTGTTGCTGGTAGGGTTGTTCCAGTCGCTGTAATTGTTGCGTAACGTTAAACGGTGCTTGTCGTTTATTTGCCAGTCGAGGCGGGCAAAGAACGTATTGGCCAAGGTTTTGCGGCCAAACTCCCCTACCTGCGGGTTATTGCTTACCCCATATTTACTGCGCGCAATGGAGATCACCGTATCTAACGCCCCTTTACTGATCCGAAGGGCATTGGCGTCGGCGTCACTCTTTATATCGGCAATAAAGAACGGCATGGATTCATCCTGCCGGTCCAGGGCCGTGAAGAAATGCAGTTTGTCCTTGATAATGGGCCCGCCTAAACTGAAACCGTACTGGTTGGTGGTGAAACTCTGGGTGCGTTTATTTCCCCTGATGTCGTAAGGGCTGGCCAAGGCATCGGAGCGATAGTAGTCAAAGATTGATCCGGTAAAGGTGTTAGTTCCGGATTTGGTCACTGCGTTTATAGCCCCCCCACCCTGTCGGCCTTGCGTCACATCGTACACGTTGGTGTTTACCTCAAACTCCCGGATTGCTTCGATGGAGAGTGAATAAGGGCCATTGCCAACAGCACCGGAGGTAAGGTTGTTGCGGGCGCTAACGCCGTCAATCTGGTAATTGGTGGAAGACGGCAGTTGCCCGCTTACACTGCCACCGTTCGTGGTTGGCGCCAAGGCTGACAGGTTGGTAAAGTTCCGGTTTAGGGCCGGTATTTGCTGAATGGTTTGGGAAGTAATGGCGGTAGCACTGCCTAACCGGTCTATGCGGCTATTCAGGGCATCATTACCCGTTATCACCACTTCCCCTAAATTATTCGATGCCTCCTGCATCGTGAAATCAATGGTTAGCTGATCGCCTAAGTTTAAAGCCAGGCCATTCCGTACCTGGGTAGTATAGCCGATATAGGTGGCTCTTACTATGTAGGGGCCACCCAAAGGCAACTGCCGGAAGAAATATTTGCCTTCGGTGTTAGTTGCCGCCCCGGTCTGAAAACCTGTTGATTCATTTTTAATAAAAATGGTTACGCCGGGCAATCCGCTGCCACTCTGATCGGTAATCACTCCAGAGATAGAAGCATCAGTAGACTGCGCTAAAACCTGCTGCCCTGTTATGAGGGTAAGGGAAACCATTAAAATAGCTAAAGATAGAATTCGTCTCATATATGCTTAGATTTAGCGCAAAGCTAGAGCAAGCATATTAAGTCGTGGTTAGCCCTACTTGATGGAATAGTTATCAAAAGCAGGGATATGTTAATTTATGTTTATGTATAAAATAAAAAGGACCAGCGCCTGCCAGTCCTTTCAAGGTAAATCAACCGCTGTGCTGCGTAAGTTAATTCCTGATTTCGATCTTCTCGGTATGGAAAGGTTTACCGTTCTCACCTTTCAGATCAACTTCCATCACTAGGTTTCCGCCTTGCTCCAATAAACGGAATAAACCGTAATGTTTTTGGTTAACCAAGGGTCCTACCCGGTAACGATTGGGTTCACTGGTGTTGTCAACGGAAGAGTGCGTTAGCCCACTGGAAGTGATGTCATAAACCGGATAGTCCAGTCCATTGATGTCTATCCGAGAAAACTCGCCGATATGCCGGTCGCCGCTTAACAATACCACTCCCTTGGTTTTTGTCTTAACCAGTAGATCGAAAAGCCGCTGGCGGGCAGCCGGGAAGTTTGCCCATTTCTCGTAAGGATGCTGATCAGAGACGAATTGAATGCCGGAACCAATAATGTGGGCATCCGCTGTGCTGGTGCTTAACTGGTTCTCCAGCCATAGCCATTGAGCCTCCCCCAGAATATCGCCTGTTGTATTAGGTATATAGGCTTTATTGCTCTCTTTTTGCAAAGAATCCTGGTGGTACCGAATGTCTAAAAGGATAACCTTAACCTTCTTCTTACTCAGTTTATACTCATAGGCTGCGTAGATACCCTCCTGCCGCCGGCGTGGGCTATTGGCTGGTTCCTTCAAGAAATCAAGCGCTAACTGCTGGCTGGCTTTCTTGTAAGGGTAATTCTTCCCCGCATCGTTACGGCCAAAGTCATGATCATCCCAGGTGCCAATCACGGGGGTTTGGGCTGTTAATCTTTTGTAGCCTTCCTGGTTTGATTGCAGATCATACTTAGCCTTCAGTACTGCCATATCATCCGAATCACCGTAGATGTTATCGCCCAGCCAGATCCACAGATCGGGTTTGTCTTTGGCAATCACATCCCACATGGGCTGAGGTAAGTTTTGCCGGTTACAGGAGCCAAAGGCGATGGTCAATGCTTTCCCTTGCTGCATTTTGCTGCCAGCAGTACAGCCCAACATCAGGAGTAAACTAAAAATCAGGAAATATTTCTTCATAAAGATCATTTCTGCAAAGGTTGTTGCTTACTGCAAAGGGAATGTTGCTGAATCATGAATTTCCTGTTAAGTTTTATTCCAGCGAAGGATTAGGGGAAGGCACATGATTTAGTTAACCCGTATAAGGGTTACGCCGATTAGGTTTAATAAAGTCCTCATAGCTTCCGAAGCGGTAAGCATGTTGTATGTCAGCCAGCCTTATATCTTAAAACTAATGTGGCTCCCGAGAATCTTAGAAAAGCTGCATTTTATTATTACATAAAAATATTAAGAATACTTTGCATTTATAAAACATATATCTACATTTAACTCATTCTTTGAAGTAAAAACACCTTTCTAAGTACCAATAGAACAGGAAGTATCCTGTTTAATCTAGTCCGTTTGGTTCAGCTTCTTGATTTACCAGTGCACTCCAACCCAAGCATACCCTCGGCAGGAGAATTGCCTCATTCCCGTGGCAACGTTCCTGTCCTTTGAAATCAACTGTATAGTGGCCTATAGAGGCGGTGCCATTATATTCCCTGATTACTTACCCCCTTCCCCACACAGCCCGGTTTTACCGAGTTGCTCATCATTCTCCTGCGAAAGTTTTGGCTTTCAGTAGTTATGTACATCAATTCACCCATAAAATCCAATTATTTATCCTATGAAAAAATTTGGACTTCACACCCTACTGGCAGGGCTTTGCCTTTTTGCATTTTCCTGTAATGAAGAAGAACCCCAAGATGCTGTGACTCCTTCTTCAAGTAAAGAGATTACTGCGGCCGGAGGTATTAAGCCGAACGGGTCCTCCCTGGAAACCTCGGCCTCCAAAATGATCCAAGGCCAGGATTTGGCCAGCACCAGTGGCTCCTGTACCCTGATAGACTTCAATTCGCTAACTAGTGGCCTGCTAGCGCCGGGGGCCTTCGCCGCACAGGGGGTATCCATAACCACCGGCCCCAACGGTACCACAGGGTCTGTTTCGGTACTTAGTGGTTTTAATCTTAACGGGTGTGGTGGTCCGTCATTGCAGACCATTCCTTTTACTGGGCCATCCGTTCTGTTTAATTTCTCGGAGCCGGTGATTTCAGTGAGCTTGACTTCGGGTGATTTCGCCGGAGATGAGGATGTCATCACTGTCAGGGCTTACAGCGGGGAGAATGCGGGCGGGACTGTCCTTGCCTCTCAAACCATGACCTTAGCTTCGGGTTTGATAAAATGTTTGCAATTTTATTTGGAGGCGTCCGGTATACGGTCCGTGGAGGTTACAAGTGCAGGGATTTTCCCAAACAGCGTTTTTGTTGATAATCTGGAGTTTTGCTTAAACGAGGATACGGACAGTGATGGGGTTAACGATGATGAGGACAACTGCCCCTCGTTGAGCAACCCGGGCCAGGAGAACAACGATGGGGACGGTCTTGGTGATGCGTGTGACCCAGATGACGACAATGACGGGGTGCTGGATGCCAGCGACAACTGCCCAATGTTAGCCAATGCCGATCAACTGGACACTGACGGGGATGGCCAGGGCAATGCCTGTGACGCTGATGATGACAATGACGGGGTAGTCGATGCGCAGGACTGCGACCCATTGAGTGCCAAAAACGACAAGGTGCTTATCTGCCACAAAGGACAAACCCTTTGCGTGGCCCAAAGCGCGGTTAAGGCTCATTTAGCCCACGGAGACGAAGTAGGCGCCTGCGGCAATTGACACCAAAGCCCCCCTGAGGGGATACATTGACTTTAGGCGCACAGGGATTGACCTTGGGAAGGAAACAAGTATAGTGGACTGGAAAAAGTTAAGAACAAAGCTTCAGCCTAAAAGAAAAGGATGATATCCTTTAGCAGGTTAAAGTGGTAGCGGCCGGCACCGGACAAACCACTAAATCAGCGGTACGCTGATGATAGTTTGAAATTGCCCATTAGAAATGCCCCGGGATAACAGGCCGGGGCATTTTTGTTTTCTTCCTATTCCCATAGGTGGGCTTATATAAACCAAACCCGGCTCTAAGGCCTTCTTCGCTCAGCATGGAGGCTACCTCCCCCAAGTCTATTATTTCTTCTTTCATGGGGCCAGGTCCTTTCACCTGTTTCGTCGGCTAGGCCAAGGTCTCTAGCCTTGTGTTGGCGATTGCCTGTCCTATGGTTCATCCAGGTCGACAGGGTAACGACATTTTGCGTTTCCTTTTACTTTAGGTGAAAAAAAAGTACTGCCCAATCACACTGCCCATAACAGCGCTAAAAAGAAACATGGGAGTGACCTTTAGCAGTATCACGGTAAGCTATAGCTATTTATAACCCAATCACTGAATTAGGAACTTTAATCAGTACGGCGGACGTATTGCTGGCTCCTGCCCTCCACATTCATCGAAACCCGCTAAACGGCAGCAACTTTGAGTACTACTCGGAAGACCCGCTTGTCTCCGGCTAATTTGTTGCAATGGTGAAGGGTATTCAGTTCAATGGCGTGGGTACCTCCATCAAGCACTTTGCCTCCAATAATCCAGAGACGAACGGCTTTCGATCAATGCGTTTGTGAGCCCAAGGACCATGCGTGAGAGTTACCTGGAAGGCTTGGGGATTGCCGTGAAAGAGCCTCAGCCTTGGACAGTAATGTCATCTTACAATGTGTTAAACGGGGCTCATGCTTCCGCCTGAAAAGATCTGCTGACCGATATACTCCGCTATGAGTGGGGCTTCAAGGGTATTGTGGTGGCAGACTGGTTCGTAGGGTTTGCTGGCTTTGAGGCATTGAAGGGAAACAGTAATGTTCCTGAGCAGCTATTTGCAGCCAACGACCTTCCGATGCCGGGCTTCCCAACTCAAAAGCCAGCCATTATGGCTGATATTAAAAGCGGGAAGCTGCCTAAAGAGGTTGTAGATACAGCGTTAAAAGAATTCTGGAGCTGGTTTTCAAGTCACTGGTGATGAAAAAGTACAACTACACGAACAAGCCTGACCTGAAAGGCAACGCCGAGCTAACCCGACAGGCAGCCGCTGAAGGAATGGTGCTGCTGAAAAATAGGTAAAACGCCCTGCCTTTCACTTCCAAGGCAAAGCCGATTGCCGCCTTCGGAGTTGCTTCTTACTCCTTTGATTGCAGGAGGTGGGGCTACGCTTAGTGCAATCAAAATCTTCGGCTAAGATCCCACGCTCTCCAATCAACCCTTGTAGCCCAAGGTTTGGGACGTTCCTTCCCCTAAAGGGGAGGAGTACGCCGAAAGGTAAGCTACTTAATGGGTGATGGGGCCCCACATAGTATCCCTAAGCAAGGCAGGATAGTGCAGGATGACCATGGGGCAGGGATACCTTAGGTTTATTGCATGGTTCCTGTGCCTTTCCTGGGATGGGCTTGTCCATGGACTCCCTTTCCAGAAACACACTGACATGATCAACATCCTTAAAGGAATAATAACAAGCTGTTTATAGCAAATGGTTGCAAAAAAAGTAGGGAGATTGTGCTCAAACTGAGCAGCCCTAAATGAATCAAGTGCTAATGAACTTCTTATTCTTAGTTTAGAAAACGGATGAGGTCTTAGGGGCCTAGGCTTCGCACAGCAAAAAGACTTTGTAAAAATACCTACCAGATGATCCTTGAATCCCGTGCTTACGCCAGAGCTGCCTTGCTGGGAAACCCTTCCGACGGGTACCATGGCAAAACCATTTCGCTGAACGTAAAGAACTTTGGCGCGCATATTTTACTGTACCAAACCCCTGAGTTAAGCTTAGAGCCCCAAGAACAGGACAGTAACCAATTCAAAAACATTTACCAGCTACAGGAGCAGCTTAACCTAACAGGTTACCACGGCGGCATTCCGCTATTGAAAGCGAGCATTAAGAAATTTCTGGAGTATTGCCAGGCGCACGGAATTACGTTGGCCAATAAGAACTTTACTATCCGGTACGGTTCCAATATACCGCGTCAGATAGGGTTGGCTGGCTCCAGCGCAATTGTGATTGCCACCCTACGGGCCTTGATGCAATTTTACGAGGTAAGTATCCCGCTGGAAACCTTGCCCAATATTGCGTTGTCGGCTGAACTGGACGAACTGGGAATCAATGCGGGCTTACAGGATCGGGTCATCCAAACCTACGAAGGCTGTGTGTACATGGACTTCGACAAACAGATGCTATTGGAGAAAAAGCACGGCTATTATGAGCCCCTGGAGCTAAGTTTACTGCCTCCTTTGTACATTGCCTATAAAACTGAACTGGGCAAGGTGTCTGGTAAGGTGTTGAACGATATAAGAACCAGGTATGAAAAAGGAGATGTGCAAGTCATTTCTACTTTAGACAAGATTGCCGGTTTAGCCGATGCCGGGAAGAAAGCCATCCTGGACCAAGACTATGACGCATTGCATCAATTGATGGACCAGAATGCCGACTTCAGGAAGGACATCATGCATGTAAGCGACAGCAACCTGGAGCTGTTGGAGGTGGCCCGCAGATGTGGGGCTTCTGCCAACTTTACCGGTTCAGGCGGATCCGTGATCGGCATGTACCATGGGGATGACATGCTGAACATGCTGGTCAAGGAAATGCGCAAGATCAACGCCCGGGTAATCAAACCGGTGCTCCTTTAAGGATATGAGCTGGTAGCCCATAGTGTTTAACTTCCTTTTTCCCAAAGAATAACAAAACCACTTACCTCATATGATTAAAAAAGCTGTGATTCCTGCCGCCGGTTTTGGCACCCGGTTTTTACCTGCCACCAAATCTCAGCCTAAAGAGATGCTGCCCATTATAGATACCCCTACTATCCAGTATGTAGTACAGGAGGCAGTAGATTCTGGCATTGAAGAGATTTTAATCATCACCGGAAAAGGGAAACGAGCCATCATCGATCATTTCGATCGGAACTTTGAATTGGAGCAGCGGCTGCTTGAAAAGCAGGAAGAAGCCCTCTATCAGCAGATCAGGCAGATTTCTGACATGGCCAATATTTACTACGTGCACCAGAAGGAATTAAATGGCCTGGGCGATGCCGTATCTTACGGGAAGCAGTTCACGGGCAACGAGCCGTTCGCGGTTCTACTGGGCGATACCGTCATGGAGTCGGTGATACCCGTGACCCAACAGCTGATTGACATTTACAACCAGTACGAAGGAATGGTGATTGCCGTAGAGCCGGTGCCCCAGGACAAAGTAAACCGTTACGGCATTGTGGGGGGAAGGGCCATTATCGACAGCATCATGGAAATTGACCAACTTATAGAAAAACCAGAGTTGGGAGAGGCCCCCTCCAATCTGGCCATTGCGGGACGGTATATTCTGACCCCAGAGATTTACGAATCCATCAAGATAACTCCCAAAAAGAAAAACAACGAAGTGCAGCTGACAGACGCCATGGTCAATCTGCTTGGGAAAAAGAAGTTCTACTCCTGCACCATAGAAGGGAAACGCCATGATATCGGGAGTAAACTGGATTTCCTGAAGACCAATATTGAGTTTGCCCTGAAACGGAAAGAGTTCGCCAAGCCTTTGCTGGAGTACCTTACCCAGTTGCTGGAAGAAAAGAAAGGATGAACCAGAGCTTTACCGGTAAGCTTTCATGTGCGTGACCACGGTATCAGAAAGGCACTGATGGATTCCAGCCAGGTGGAGAACTTTCTCTTGGAGGAGGATTTAAAGGAGGTTTCCGCCTATCTGATCGCCGGGTTAGCGAGGACTAACCTCAAGAAGATGGCCCGCTTGCAATCCCCTAACCATTGCCTGGATACGATGGTCAGGGAAAGGCTCCTTTACCTTGTTCAGCAAGTTGCCCCCCAGTTTGAGTTGCAGCAATTCGCCAACAAACAAATGGCTTTGAGTTGGCTCAGCAGTTGAGCAAGATCACTCCCCCACCCTTCCTTATTTTCTGTTTTCGTCAAACGTAGGGAGACAGGGTGGACTGAGGCCGTTTCAAGCAGAGCTTTGACAACCCTCTTTTTATCAGGTAAGAAACAGTAGGTCCAGGTTTGGGTTTAACTTGGTTCTTCTGCCGGTTCACTGATCTTGAAAAACAGGCAAACCCAGCAGGAGCCAAAGGTACTGGCTTGGGGCGGTTTAAACCCTTTGCACCCTGCAGATGCGCGGAGAGAGGTCAGTGGGATTTCTGAAACCGCTCGTTTTCAAGGTTTCCGGTTTTGTGAATTCCCTTTTAGTTTTTTGGTTTCAGTACAAGTTTCCAAGGGGTAACTTTACGAAACGGCTATTTGATTCCCCCATAGGCAGCGAAACAGGTGTTCTTATGTAGGATCTCCACTTGCCGGAATCCAACCTTCCTCATCAAGTCCAGTTGAAACGTCAGAGAGCGGGGACTGTCCTCTTTTTCGATATAGGCCAATACTTTCTCTTTATAACCGACCCCTCCCAAATGGGTCAGGTACGCGCCATACCTGTCCCAGAAAAGGCCGTTGATCTCCCTTGAATCATGGCTGATCAGGTCAGACACCCAGAGACTGCCCCCGGGTCTCAAAGACCTGAACAGCTTCATGAACACGGATTCCCAGTCACAATCATCCCGCAGGTGATGCAGCACTGCCCCAGCCAGGATGATGTCGTAGTGGCCCTCCGGCAAGGTGATCTCTCTTATGTCCCCGGTATAGGCTGAGATGCTTCCGCAGGTGATTTGCCCCACCCTTGCTTTGGCCCTTTCCACCATCGGTTCCGATAAATCCACAAGGGTGCAGTTAAGGTCGGCCACCTTCGTGAGCATCTTCAGGGTATAGTTCCCAGCGCCGCAGCCCACATCCAGCAGGTTTTTGGCATCAGGGTTTACCCTTTGGGCTGCCTCGGTGACCAGCTCGAGCGAAAGGGGGGCGTCGATGGTGGCCTGCTGCCCGGTCTCTAGGTCAGAGAACCTTTCCACATCCTTGTCGAACCGCTGCCTGATCTCTTCGATAGTTGATTTGTTCCGGTACCTGTCCTCCATACTTTACTACTTGTTTTTTGCCGAAGCTATTTAACACAAATATAATACAGGCTAACAACAACCTTTCTCCCAATTTGGAAGAGGCTCTTCTGATGATGCCCTTCAGAGCGTTTGACTGGATAGGGTTGCCTGTGTTCAGCTTGCAGCGGAGAACCTTTTGGAGAGTTCTTTGGTGGCTTTTGCCATACCTCACCCAAGCTTTTCCGTACTTTCCTTATCACCCAGGAAAGGCATGCCGCAAAGATACGTAATAGGGTTAATCCTTGAACAGTTAGCGCAGGTAAACCGCCGGCTCGCCTTACTGGCCTACAAGCTTCCCCCCCCCCACTTGGGTTAAAGTTCCAGACACAGGTAAACTTCACGGGCTTTCCCTCTGGGGCCAAGGTGGAAGGGAGAAAACCAGGTGTTTTATCATGATTCATCTCGGTTCTTTTGCATGAGAGGAGATTCGACCCCTACACTTCCTTGGTAACCCGCGGCAGGGCTCAATACGTTTCTCCGGGTTGTCCTTCATGCATTAATCACATCCGACTGGGTGAGTGCCCTTCAAAGTTTATGATGGGACTTTGGGCACAAATCCCCTAGGAAAGGTTAGGTAAAAAGGGTAAAGAACTTCGCTTAATCGTCCAAACACCCTGCCGTAAGGCCTCTCATGTCCTTAATGAAGTAAGCTCTTGTACTGGAGGTTCTTAAAGGAATGATCATGTGATTCGACCAGACGCAGCAAGTCATCCATGCCATGGTCGTCAAAACCGTTGCGCCAGACATTGCCGCGTTTCGGGCAGTAGGGATTATGAGGGGAAGTAATCTGACCATCTGCCCCGGCATACAGCAAACCCCAGTTTTTTGGCAATTCTTCCCTGCTGATCAGATCCACCGGGACACATATAAACCTGAACTTCCCAACGCCTTTTCGCGGCGCTAGAAATTTGCCGGCCTTCCATTCTTTCAAGTATTTCTCCAGGCAGGGAATTACTTCAACTGCGACACTCTTCCCATAGGAGCCCAACCCTATCAGACTTGGATATTGCTCTTTATCATTTAATTTTCCCAGGTCCACAATCGTGGCACAACCTGCTTCCCTCAATACCCAGTTTCTGGCACTTCCCATCAATTCTTCCTTTACCATGGTTTTTCCCCAATAAGTTGATTAATAGATTTTAAAGCCCGAGGCTCCCTGAATGACAGGTCCCTGCAACTTGGGGAAGGTAGAACCTTTCCACCCTCCTGTATGAGGCGGCTTTTTGGAGGAGATGCCTCTGCCGGCAACTGCATGAACCCAAAAGATTCTCAGCAGCAGCATCCCTTCCTGGAGCTAATTCAATGGTGAAGGGCCTCCGTCATAATCCCAGTACCCCCTGCGCCGCTTGTTGCGCTTTATCGAAAATGCACTGGAACGGAATGAAAGCCGCACGTATTGCTAGGTAATATCACGGGCTGCTCCCTGAAAACCTGCCTTGCCAGCGATCTATATACCGCTCACCGCAAAAGACTCCCCTATGATAAACTTCACCTCGGGCACTTGCTGTCTGGTTCGGTCAAGGGGGACGCTGTAACATACTGCCAAGCACAACCCTGCTTCTGTTTTCAGGGATTCCTTGCCTCCCTGTCCTGCTATCACGGCGGAACAGGGAGGCACCTGAGTAGCTCTAAACTAGTCTCTTCAGAACACTATATTATCCTGCTCTGTCCTGTGGTTGTTTATTAAAAGATTGAATAACATCTTAAAAATGCATATGTATCAGGTATTATTTACCCTAGAACTAATTTCCCAACGTTCAATCAAAGACACTGGATGCAAAGGGTGGAGATGAAGGAGGGGAAAAACTGAGAATAGAAGCCAGCAATGTTGCCTCCGGCATTCAGTGGCATGGATAGGGACAGGAAAGCAAAAAAGAAAAACTACCTTCGCTGACATTGGGTGCCCGCAGGTAGGGCCTCCGCTTATACGAGTCCGTCAAGCACGGTTTGCCATAAGGGCACATAACCTTAACCATATGCAATTCCCCCAATACCAGGTGCGCAAAAGCCTTCGCTGCTATGTGAATTGCATCATGATGGATGCCTCTGAGGATCCCTCTGGTTCACTAGAGTACCCCCTTTATGCGGATGGCTACCCAGGCATCATGTTCCAAAAGGCAGAACACGGTCTTTTTATGCTGCCGGCAGGGAAAAAGCTCTCCGGTCTTTTCCTTTACGGCCAGACCCTGAGCCCTATGGCCTTGTCCGCACAGGGACGTTTTCAATTTGTGGTGTTTCAGCTTTACCCCTTTGCCTCGAAGTACCTGCTGAACATGGACCCAAAGGCCCTAAACGATGAGTGTTATGATCTCCTCCAACTGAAAAACATAGAAGCAGGGAAATTCCACGGGAGGCTTTTGGCGGCGGATGATTTGCCCACTCAGGTTGAGGTTATCTCAGACCTGGTGGAAGCCTTGCTTTCTGCCCACAAGCTCAGGGAAGATGACCGTATCCAGGCTACCATTCACCACATAATCCGAAACAAGGGTATGGGAAGATCAAAGATATGTGCGATCGGGTTTCCCTCACGGAGAGAACCTTCGAGAGGAACTTCCTGAAGGAGGTAGGTATTACCCCCAAGCAGTTCGCCAAGATCATCCAGTTCCAAAGCTCACTGGAGGGAGTCGGGGACCCTGCCTCGGGAAGGCTCACGGAAGTAGCCTTTGACAATGGGTACGCGGACCAGTCCCACTTCACCAGGGTTTTCAAGTCGTACACCGGCCTTTCCCCGAAACAGTACCGCATCCAGGCTTCCTTAGATTCATGATTGTCGGTTTTGTTCAATTCCTTGCCGGTTGCTCCCAGTACCTTTGGCCTTGTAATCTAACCGTAGAAACCATGAAACTAATTGTGTTTGGGTCCACCGGCTCAGTAGGGAAACAGGTAGTGCGAAAAGCTCTGGAGCAAGGATTCAACGTGACGGCCTTCTGCCGGAACAAATCCAAACTGGAGCATCCCGGTAACCAAGGGATGCGCGTTTTCACCGGGGATGTCTTTAATGCCAAGGCAGTAGAGGATGCTATAGCAGGCCATGACGCGGTATGTGTCGTATTGGGGTCAGGCAAGGGCAAAGCAAGTCTCGTCAGGTCAGAAGGCACAAGGAATGTGATCTCCGGCATGAAAAGAAACAGCGTAGACCGGTTGGTGTGCCAGACAACCCTCGGGGCGGGCAACAGCCGGGGGAACCTGAACTTTTTCTGGAAAAAAGTCATGTTCGGCTGGCTGTTGAAGAAGGTATACCTTGACCATGAACTACAGGAGGAATATGTGATGGCAAGTGGCCTTTCCTGGACCCTCGTACGGCCCGCCGCGTTCACGGACGGGGAGGAAACAGGGCACTACCGGCACGGGTTTTCCCCTGACGACAAAACCACAAAACTCAAGATATCCAGAAGGGATATCGCAGGGTTCCTTATTAAAGAATTGTCGGGAAATCATTATATCCACCAAACTCCGGGGCTTTCCTATTAACAGGCCATGCCCAACACCATGGGTTACCTTTTAGTTTGCATGAAGCGGAAAGCTCCACAATGTGATGGTTGCCATTTCCACCGTTATCACCGGCCCCGTTCTACTCGTGCACCACCACGCATCGTTTTAACTGGTTTGGTGAATCTCTCTAAGCTTTAAACTGATGCAGTTTTTGCGTAAGGACCGAAATTTTGAATTAAACCCATCGAATGTTTGGGCCCTGGCGTAGGCCGCCTGGCAATAGCCCCCCAAAGCGTATGATATCTTGATGGCTAATCCAGCACAGTTGCCAAAGTAAGGGGGCTGCAGGATGGTGGTGAACCGTTCTGAAATGGGATTGTCGCGGAGCAGAAGCACCTGCTCTACCTTTACGGTAGGTGCCCGCAAGGGAGCCTCAGTCATGCTGGTTTACGGGGGCCAGAAGGTATAGACTGTCTTCCGTAAACATTAAAAAGGTGCCTTCCACAGGTAACCGGGCCTTCGTTTTTTGCTTGGTAGTTCTTTGGTTTTCCTGCCTGTCCCATCAAGTACTTCAAACATTTCCATTCCCTTTCCCTTACTGGAAACCAAGTTGAAAGCAAAGAGGGGAGACACCGGTTGCGTCACCCCCCTTGGAATTGGTTTCCCAAATACTTACACCCTCAAATATATCTACAAACCCAGGAATAACAAAAAGGAACCCTTGGGATCTGTCTACTTTCATCCTAGTTTCTCAGCATGACCCCCAACCAATACGCCTGTTTGAACGCTCAACACGATGTGCAGGATCGCTGTCCCGTTATTGTTGTTCGGAAAAAGGTCAGGTTCTCAGAGGCAAAAGCCGAAAACGTGGGAAAGCCTCCGCAGAGGCAGTTGAATGAAAACTTCAGGGTTTGGTTTCTCTGCCCCTTGACCCAGATATCCCAAGTAGAAGTCTGGCCTAAAAGCAGCCGGCGGTGTCCACCTAGAAGGAGGCGAGGGAAAGGAGTGCGTAAAATACCTCCCGTCCACCTTTGTGGAGGTAGCCTGATCCAGAATACCTGTTTGCTTTAAACTTAGAGCTGCCCCTGTTTTTAGATCCTTCACCGCGGATAAGCTATATGGAAGGCTGCTTCAAAGTAAAATCCAATGATTTTTCTTGTGAAAGAAAATTTTAAACTCTATCTTTTTATATTAATAAAAATAAGAGCATGTACCCGTATTAAAACTTGATTTCTGTATTTATTAGCGCTATAATTTTAACTGATACCTACAAAGAAATAAGAAAACGTCTTTTGTTATATTGATTAAGATCAAAAATTAGGAAATAAGAAATACCATGGTGAAAAGATTTGCTTTAAACCATGGACAAAGGAATTACAATTATTATATTCCTACACTATATCCTCCTGTACCATCAGCCACCTGTTGGTTGTGTCTCTTTGTTGGCTTTACAAACTCTTGTATTTCACTATTCCCCCTCCCCTTTCTCGCAAATTTTCTGTGCTTCAACCCTTGGATACATTTATGCGTCCCTGTCGAGAAGGCTAATAGACAGTATAACATGGAGTTTGCTTGTTTCCCCTGCCGTTAGCATTGAACCCTGAAAACACTACCTGGTCTAGCTTTGGAAAACAGCCACTATACCTCCCTTCCTCTCCTGTTTAGCAAATGTAAATCCATGTTGGTTAAAGTCAATAATTGATTAGACAGTGCTTCATTTGCCGTGCCGTGAACTTGTAGTTCCCCCCTTCCGAATTGGTTGCACTTACAAGGAAGGGTGAATAGAAGCCTGCTGTAAGGCAGAAAATACACATTTAGTATACAAGTAAATGAATTAACATATTAACTTATTAATTTATGGAAATACCTTTTACTAACACTCGTGTAGGTAGAATAACCTGCCTCCTGTTTTTGAATATTTGCATGCTGCTTTTGTCCGTCGTCAATATGAATGCATGGGCCCAGGATGACAAGGACAAACTCAAAAGGGCTAAGAAATTGAAAGCCAAGCTTCCCCCGGAAGACTTGGTGGGGGTTATGTTGGAAAATGCGCAGTTCAACTTCTCGGCGAGCGGGTTAAGGAATGTGTCTATAGACAACCCTACCTCTCTGCAGTTCGGTCCTGACGGAAAACTGTATGTCTCCCAGCAGTATGGGCTCATTCACATCCTGACCATTACGCGGAATGGGCGCAATGACTACTCCGTAACGGCTCAGGAGACCATCGACCTTATCAACCAGATTCCCAACCATGACGATAACGGGGCCTTGGCCCCGGGTTGGCTCACCACCCGGCAGGTGACAAGCCTTCTGGTCACCGGAACCGGGGGAAACCCCGTCCTGTACGTTACCTCCAGCGATAGCCGGATCGGGGGGCCGGGCGGGGATATGAACCTGGACACCAACTCAGGGGTTATCTCCCGGCTCACTAAATCAGGGGGGGGCTGGACCAAGGTGGATCTGGTGCGGGGCCTGCCCCGCTCGGAGGAAAACCACTCCACCAACGGGATGCAGTTGAACGAGGTGGGAAACGTCCTCTACCTGGCGCTTGGGGGCCATACCAACGCGGGTTCTGCCTCCGTGAACTTCGCTTATCTGACCGAATTCGCTTTAAGTGCGGCCATCCTTTCCGTAGACCTGGATGCCATCGATTCGATGGCCACGAAGGGAAGTGGGAACAACGCCTATAAATATGATCTGCCTACCCTGGATGACCCCACCCGGGAAAACGTGAACGGGTCTGACCCGGGGGACCCCTTCGGGGGCAATGACGGTCTTAACCAGGCCAAATTGGTGCCCGGAGGGCCTGTTCAGATCTACTCCCCGGGCTTTAGAAACGCTTTTGATTTGTTGATCACCAAAACCCCGGGGAAAGCCGGCCGGATGTACACCATTGACAACGGTGCAAACCAGGGATGGGGTGGGTACCCCGATAAGGAAGGGCCAAACGGGGCAGTGACTAACAATTACCTCCCCAACGAGCCGGGTTCGACCGGTCCTGGGGAGAATGACCCGATGGTCAATAACAAGGACAACCTGCACTACATCGGGGATATTGCCACCTACCTGCCAGGCAGCCATTACGGAGGGCACCCCAACCCCTTGCGGGCAAACCCGGGAGGGGCCGGAATGTACACGCATAACGGTTCATCCGGTGTGTGGCGCACCAGTACCTCCGACGCCAACCCCCTGCCTGTGGACTGGCCCCCGGTGCCCCTGACGCAAGCAAACCCTGTGGAAGGAGATTTCCAGCAGCCCGGTGTGTCAGACCACACCTTGCTTAACTTTGAAACATCTACAAACGGGATTGCAGAGTATACCGCCTCTAATTTCGATGGAGGCTTAAGAGGGTCACTGCTCGCGGCTAGTTTCTCAGGGGACATCTTCCGGATTACGCCCACCGAGGACGGGACAAATGTCACCAATACCAAGTCAACGTCTGACAAAACGAACACCGACTTACCCTTCGCCTCTGGCTTTGGTTCCCAACCACTTGATATCACCACCCAGGGGGACAAAGACATCTTCCCGGGTACTGTTTGGGCAACCACGTACGGGACAGATGCCATCACCGTCTTTGAACCGCAGGATGTGCTGGTGTGCACCGGGAGCTATAACACCTCTGATGATGACTCTGATGGCTATACGAACCAGGACGAGATTGATAACGCCACCAACCCCTGCTCCGCGTCCAGCATGCCGACAGACCAGGATGGCGACAAATTGTCTAACCTGAACGACCCGGACGAGGACAATGACGGCATAGGCGATGACATAGACTTCTTTCCTTTGGACGCTACCAACGGGATCTATACTACTTTACCCATCAATTATGAATTGCTCAACAATGATCCGGGAACTGGTTTTTTTGGGGTAGGTTTCACCGGGTTGATGACCAACGGCCAGGTCACCAATGATTACTATAACCTGTACTTTGACGAGAACCTGATAGCGGGCGGCGCAGTGGGCGCATTCTCCGTGGTGGCGGTATCTCCGGGGGACGCCCTTGGGGCCCTTAATAACCAGGAGAACGCCTTTCAATTTGGTTTCAAGGCAACCTCCTCGGCTTATACCCTGCACAGTAGGATCCTAGGGCCTTTCTTCAATGGGGAAACCCCAGCAGGAGCCCAGTCCCAGGGGATTTTCCTTGGGAACGGGGACCAGGACAACTACCTGAAGATCGCCTTGAACGCGAACGGCGGTCAGGGGGGGATCGAAGTGGTCCATGAAAACGGGGGGATTGCCACCAGTTACCAGTATTCCCTGCCGGGTGGGGTGCCGGGGTCCACCCTTGATTTATACTTTGCTGTCAATCCGGTAACCGGGGTAGTCCAACCCAAGTACGCGAAAGATGGCGGTGCCATCACGGCCTTGGGTTCACCCATTCAATTAAGCGGTACTCTCTTGAACACGGTGAAGGGATCCACGCCAGTAGCGGCCGGGATCATCTGTACCTCCCGGGAGGGCAAGCCCTTTACCGCAACCTGGGATTTTTTCAAAATAACCAATGACCCTCTAACTGCAACGGGTACCTGGCAAACCATCACCCCTACTGCGGGTGCCCCTACCGGCCGGGAAGAAAATGGGTTCGTGCAGGCTGGGGATAAATTCTACCTCCTTGGAGGGAGAGGTATCATGCCAGTGCAGGAGTACGATCCCGTAAATAAAACCTGGACAGACAAAGCTCCCGTTCCTATGGAGCTGCACCATTTCCAGGCCGTAGCTTTGAATGGACTTATCTACGTAGTGGGGGCTATGACCGGCGGATACCCGCGCGAGACACCCGTGGCTAACATCCACATCTATAACCCGGCAACAAACTCCTGGACTATAGGAGCAGCTATTCCCACGAACAGAAGGCGCGGTTCTGCGGGCATAGTAGTTCATAATAACAAGATCTATGTGGTAAGCGGGATTACAGACGGGCATTGGACGGGGCATGTTACCTGGTTTGATGAGTATGACCCAGCCACCAATACCTGGAGGTCGCTCCCTGATGCCCCTCGGGCCAGAGACCATTTTCATGCTTCCATCATCAATGGAAAGCTGTATGTGGCCGGGGGGCGAAGAAGCTCAGGGATCACGGATCAGGTATTTACCTTGACTGTTCCCGAGGTGGATGTGTTTGAGTTTGCCACCGGCCGGTGGTCCACCCTGCCCTCCGGAAGTAACCTTCCCATCCCTAGGGCCGGTGCCGCCACCGTGGCATTGGGAAACGAGCTTATCGTGATCGGGGGGGAAAGTGGCCAATCAGATGCGCATAGGGAAGTCCATGCGCTTGATGTAAACAATAACACCTGGGCCCGGGTGGCAGATTTGATCGGGGAGCGGCATGGCACCCAGGTGATTGAAAGCAATAATGGGCTCTATATCACGGCGGGTGCCGGAGACCAGGGGGGATTCCCTTTGCTCAGTTCCACTGAGGGATTCAGAATGACTCCTACCAGTGTCCCTTCAAACCAAAATGAGGCGGTGCACCGGATAAACGCTGGTGGGGGAGCTTTGACTACCTCCCTGGGGCAATTCTCGGCTGACCAGTACTTCTCGGGTGGGGGCACCTACACGACGAGCGACCCCATCTCGGGGACTGACGACGACGCGCTCTACCAGAGCGAGCGCAACGAGTGGGGACCGCTCTCGTACTCCCTCCCCATGCCTAGCGGGCAGTACCGGGTGGTGCTGCATTTCGCTGAGGTCTATTTCCAGAATGCCGGGCAGCGGGTGTTTGACGTGACCCTGGAAGGCACCAGGGTGCTGGACAACTATGATATCGCCAAGAAGGTGGGACCGCGCGCGGCCACGACCGAGACTTTCACCGTGGAAGTGACGGACGGCACGCTCAGCCTTTACCTGAGCGCGCTAGCCGCTGAGGGCGGGGTGGACAACCCCAAGATTTCGGGCATCGAGGTTTACAAGGTGCCTACCGTTAACACTCCCCCAGTGGCAAATGCCGGCTCTGACAAAACCATTGTTTCGCCTACCAACAGTGCTACCCTTGATGGCGCGGGTACTGACTCTGATGGGTCCGTTGTAAGCTATACCTGGAGCCAGGAAAGCGGACCCAACCAAGCTGTCTTTAGCAGCAAAACAGAGGCTAAACCTCAAATAAGTAATCTTGTGGTTGGGGAATATGTCTTTGGTTTAGTTGTAAAAGACAATGGGGAATTCATCAGCGTCTCCGATCAGGTTAAAGTCACCGTATTGGAAAACTCAAGCGATGCTTATGTGCTGGACTTTACCTTAGTCAACGCAGACACGGGCGAGGACCTCCATAAAATCACGAACGGTAGCTCTTTCAACCTGGCAACGCTACCGTCCCGGAACCTGAACATACGTGCGAATACCGTTCCGGCAACCGTAGGCAGCATCGTGTTCAACCTGAGTGGCCAGGAAACCCGGAACACGGTAGAAACATCCGCGCCTTATGCCTTGTTCTGGGACACGGACGGAAAGTACTCGGCCTGGACGCCTTCCTCGGGGAACTATACTTTGTCTGCCACCCCGTATTCCAACGGCGATGGCACCGGAATAGCTGGCACTGGCCTGACGGTGGGTTTCACGGTCACCAACCAGGCTCCTATGGCGGACGCCGGCCCTGACCAGACCGTCACCCTTCCGGAGAGCAGCCTGAAGCTAAAAGGCTCTGGCACCAGTACCCTGGGACCGATCACCGCCTACGAGTGGGCGCAGGTGAGCGGACCCGGCACGGCCACCTTCAGCAGCAAGGCGGTGGCGGATCCCACGGTGAGCGGGCTGGTGGCCGGCAGCTACGTCTTCAGCCTGAGGGTGACCTCGGAGGGATTGGTGAGCAAGGCCGACCAGGTGACGGTCAAGGTGAATGAGCTGGCGCTGTACCGCGTGAACTCGGGTCACGGATCCATATCCACCTCACTGGGCCCTTTCTCGGCCGACCAGTACTACACCGGGGGAGGAACCTACACCACGGGCGACGCGATCTCAGGCACCACGGACGACTTCCTCTACCAGACCGAGCGCTACGGCAACGACCGCACCCTCACCTACTCCTTCCCGGTCCAAAGCGGGCAGTACAGGGTGGTGCTCCACTTCGCCGAGGTGTGGTACCTGGAACCCGGCAAGCGGGTGTTTGACGTAAGCCTGGAAGGCGCGAGGGTGCTCGACAACTATGACATCACCAGCAAAGTGGGTCCGCGGACGGCAACCACCGAGACCTTCAACGTGTCTGTGACGGACGGTTCATTGACTCTCTATATGAGTTCCCTGCAGTCCGAAGGCGGGGTGGACAATCCCTCCATCGTGGGCATCGAGGTGTTCGAAGTAATGGGTGGTACGTCCGTTTCCCTGGCCATGGAACCATCCTCGCCGCCGGGGCACAACATGGAAGGAAACAACGCTGCGGCTTACCCTAACCCCTTTGACCATTTAGTTCACCTGAAACTTTCCTCAGATAAGCCCCAGCAGTATAAGGTTAGAGTGATTGACCTGATGGGCGGGCACCTGTTTTCGGAAGACTTCGCCTCCGCGTCCCCTGGTGCGGAGATATATACGCTGGATTTTATTAAAAACAACATCCCCAGGAGAGGGTTGTATTTCTTGGTAGTGGAGACAGCGGACAAATCCTTCAGGAAGGTTATCAGGGTTGTCAGAAACTAGCTGCATTCGCTGAGCATCATAGGTAATGCCGGCCCATGCCTGTTTTAGCCCTGATTCGGGTTAAGACAGGCATGGGTTGGTTTATGCGAAGCCATGGATTACAAGAAACTGAAAGGGGATTCCCGTTCTGCAAAACAGATTGCCCAGCATTACTGTTACGGTCAACTGGCCCTTGCCGAGAAAACGCGTTTCATCAATAGTGTGTCATTCCCGGTTAGGAAAAGGCACTACAATCTGGGGATTACGTCCCATTGATCACTAGGCTGATAGCACATATCCCGCATTTAGCTGCCCTCATATCTTTTGCCTTTGGGTTTCCCCTTCCGTTCCTTATATCTTCTTTCCCTTTGCTCCTTTCGATATGACTTCCTTTCGAGGCTAGCTTCAATCCGTTGGGTCATGTACTCCTGCTGGGCAGCCAGGAAGTGGTAGGTTTCAGCAATCATTTTGTTGGGTAGGGGCGTTTTTTCTGGTGTTTCCATGGGAAAGATGCTTACTGTAATGATAGGCAAAGTCTTATCCTGCACGGGGCATGGGGAGCAATGAGGGCGGCAGCTAAAGTCGAGTACCCTAAATGCGCCGGGGCAAGTCGTATCGGCCCTGTTAAGAACAGGTACTTTGGCAGAGGTGCTTGGGATATACCGGTGGAGCCATCACCTCCCCCGGTATATCCCAAGCACCAAGGGTAAGCATTACCTTACCCTTAAATTAAACGCGCCCCATTCAAAAAGCAAGGTTTTGAATGGGGCGCGTCAGGAAAAACCTGTATGGAATTTCCCCTTGGGCGATGGCTCTTGGGATTGGCTAAGGGAAGACTTTGCTGACGGGTACTGGGCCTTTTCACTGTGCCCTGTTCCCTCCTGCTGCGTTTTCGCGGTGGCAAACGGGAAGGCCCCGCCTCCATCTGTGCTGTAAGAGTCCTTGGCTTAAACAACCAACATAGTGCAGGAAAACTTTATCTGCACGGTTAAAAACACCATTCAGTGAGTCCCCGGTAACTAAGTAGTGGTCGGGGCAACCTGCCGCACCTTCACCACCATCCGGACGTTATAGGACACGGGCCTTCCCTGGTATACCTTGGAGTGCCGGTGGATCCCGCCCGAGTGGCAGTACTGGTTCAGCGAGTATCCATCGAAGCACCCCATCAGCTCGACCTGCACATCGGCCACCAGGTACCTCCTGGGCCCAAGCTGCAGGAAGCCGCCCTTCTGTATCGTGCCGCCCAGCCTTGAGTTGATGACGTCGAAGTCGCTGGAGTCGAATATGAGCTGGTCCTCCCCCTCGCTTATGTCAAGGTCATAGACCGTGAACCTGGGGTAGGTGGGTATTCTCCTGAAGTCAACCTCCGGTATCCGCTTTAGGTGGATTTTGGTACAGGGGCCATTTCTTCGCTGCATTGAATTTCTTCATAACAGTAAAACCTTCCCAGGCAAACATAAGGAACGGCATTGAATACTAGAAGCTATCCTACATACTGCCCCATACTCTATTGTTAACTCGACTTAAGGAACAGGCAAATTAATCAAGGATTGTTATTTGCTATCTTCAGCAATAAGTTTTAGTATCGCAACCAGAAAGTCATTTACCATGCGCCATACACCCTTTACAACCATTAGCATTATTATTACCGGTACGTCTGCGACTACTGGTACAACAGGCTATTGCACACGGGGAAAGGCAAAAAGCAGGAATACTTAAAAGTGTTTTAACATAACAGCAAAAGCCTCCCCGTCCAACGTGGGAGGCTTTTTTTTAGACCTTATCATATGAAAATCCTGAAATTCGGAGGCACCTCCGTCGGCTCACCACACGCCATCGGCATGTTGTTGCAAATTGTGAAAGACCACAAGCAACGGGGCGAGGCCATTGCTTTGATCTGCTCTGCCATGAGTGGCGTAACCGATACGCTTCTCCACAGCATGACTACGGCAGCAGCAGGCGGAGAGGTACAGCCGACTCTGAAGGAAATAGAGCAGCGCCACTACGAGGTGGTGCGGGGTTTTCTGGAGGTAAAGCACCAGAACCAGGCGCTGCTGGGGCTAAAGCTATTCTTTAATGAGCTGGAGGAACTTTTCTCAGGTATAAGGACGCTGGGGGAGGTTTCGCCCCGAACAAAAGACCGCGTGGTGGCCTACGGCGAGCTTTGCTCAAACCTGATGCTGGCACATGTGGTGGGGCAGCATTGCGGACCGGCTGTTTTTGGCGATGCCCGACAGTTTATCAAAACCGACAGCACCTACGGCAAAGCCGCCGTAAACGGCCCCCTGACCGGCGACCTGACCCGCGGTTTCTTTGAGCAGAACCAGGGAGCCATACCTGTAATCACTGGCTTTGTTGCCTCGAACGAGCAAGGCGAAACCACCACCCTTGGCCGCGGCGGCTCCGACTATACCGCTGCTATAGTGGGTGCGGCAGTAGGAGCCTCCGAAATTCAGATCTGGACCGATGTGGACGGCTTTATGACCTCCGACCCGCGCATGGTGAAAAAGGCGTTTCCGCTGAAGCAGCTGTCCTACAACGAGGCAATTGAGCTTTCCTATTTCGGTGCGAAGGTGATACACCCGCCGACTATGCTGCCCGCCATTGCCAACAATATCCGGATCATCATAAAAAATACCTTTAACCCTACTTTTGAGGGCACTGTAATTGGTCCTAGAGCTACGGCGAACAGCACCCTGATCAAGGGTATTTCCTATATCCGCGATATTAGCCTGGTAAACGTGCAGGGCAGCGGAATGGTGGGACATAAAGGGTTTAGCGGCCGGTTGTTTAATACACTGGCAAACTGTGGCGTTAACGTCACGCTTATCACCCAGGCCAGTTCGGAACATAGCATCACGTTTGCCATCAGCCCGCAGGATGTGCCGGCCGCCAGCCATGCCATTCAGGAAGAGTTTGCCTACGAGCTGTTGTCCGGGAAGCTGGAGCAACCCGATATAGAGCAGGAATTAAGTATTGTGGCGGTGGTAGGCGAGAACATGCGCAACGCCAAAGGCCTGTCGGGCAAAGTGTTTAGCGCCCTCGGCCGCAGTGGCGTCAACATCAATGCCATCGCACAGGGCTCTTCCGAGCTTAACATTTCCATGGTGCTGGAGAAGCAGGACCTGCAGAAAGCGGTCAACGCCATACACGACGCCTTGTTCCTGTCGCCGGTGAAAACCCTGAACGTATTTTGCTGCGGCACCGGCACAATCGGCCATACTCTGCTCCGGCAGCTGCAGGAGCACCACGCGTACCTGGAAACCCAGCGCCATGTGAAGGTGAACCTGGCCGGCATCTGCAACAGCCGCAAAATGCTGATCCGGAGCGAGGGCATAGGCCTGGGTAACTGGCAGCAGGAACTGCAGGAAAGCGAGGACGCAGGCAACCTGGATGCGTTTGTGGAACAGGCGATCTCGCTGAACCTGCCCAACTCGGTTTTTATAGACAACACCGGCAGCGCTGTGGTGCCACAGGTATACAATACCCTTTTTCAAAGCAGCATTTCGGTGGTAACCTGCAACAAAATAGGAAACAGCGGGCCTTTTGAGGACTACAGCCGCAGCAAGCGCCTGGCCCGTAAAAACGGCGTGGACTACTGGTACGAAACCAACGTAGGGGCCGGCCTGCCCATCATCACCACCCTCCACGACCTGCTCATCAGCGGCGACGAGGTGCTGAAGATAGAGGCGATACTTTCCGGCACCATCTCTTTTATATTCAATGAGTTCAAAGGCGACAGGACCTTTGCCAGTGTGGTGCGGGAGGCGCAGGAGAAAGGCTTTACCGAGCCGGACCCGCGCGACGACCTCAGCGGCCTAGACTTTGCCCGCAAGCTACTGATACTGGCACGCGAAACCGGCTTACCGACCGAGCTGGAGGAGGTGCAAATACAGCCGATTCTACCTCAGAGCTGTTTGCAGGCACCTACGGTGGAGGCGTTTTACGAGGAGCTGGAGAAGTCGGAGGAGTACTTCGTGGCATTAAAAGAGAAAGCAGCAGCCGAAAACAAGGTACTGCGCTATGTGGGTAAGCTGGAAGATGGGCAGGTAAAGGTAGAACTGATGACCGTTGATGCGAACCATGCCTTCTATGGCTTGTCCGGGAGCGACAATATCATCTCGTTTACCACCAACCGCTATCGTTTTAACCCCATGGTGATAAAAGGTCCGGGTGCAGGCGCAGAAGTAACCGCTGGCGGTGTGTTGGCCGATCTGGTACGTGTAGCAGCTCAATAAAATTTCAGGTATGGGAAGTATAAAAGTGTTTGCGCCGGCTAAGGTGGTTAATGTTAGCTGCGGCTACTGTGCCCCAATGAGAGCCAAACCGATAAACATGGCCCGCAACTGTGTAACTTCCGTAATCACCTCCGCATACTGATCCTCTATTCCACCGGTGTCCACCGTATAGGGCACATACTGCTCCGGCCACCGCTCTACCCCCACGCATTTGCCCGCCATTTTTACCTGTGGGTCCATGGCCGATTTACCCTGCGTGGGAGTTGTTGATCCCTAGGCCCAGCATGGCGGCAAGCCGTAGCAATGACGCCTCTTGCGGGGTGGAGAAGCTGAAGGTGGCGGGAGAGAAAAGATCCACCTGGTGGTTTGCCTGGATATACCTCCGGAAGCTTGCCATGAACTCCGGGGTGCCCAGTTCATCGGCTACGATGGAAAGAGCACGGATGGTGCGTTACAGGTTGTTATAGATCAACCCTGCCATAAATTTATGGAATGTGCCTATGTACTGAAGGGGTGACTTCTGGTGCAGTTTCCGTTTGTCTATGAGAAGGGAATGGAAGGTGAAATCCAGATCCTGCAACCCCTCGGATATTTTCCTGACGATGCCTTGGTCGGGATCAGGCATTTCTCCATTGGGCAGCCACAGGTACAGCAACTGGGTGATCCTTGCCTCCGCTTCTCTCCCTGTTCCTTCTTCGACCAGAACCACTGTGATGGAGAAGTGTGTCTTACCCGGTTCTACGATCCCGAACCCGGAAGATCCTACTTCGCTGACAAAGCCGATTTTCGCCATCGCTTTATGTTTTAAAGAATTTACGGAAGCCCTGCTGCCTTACTTAGCTTGACCGATATGCTAATATCGTTGTCATGCGCAAATCATTTGCTAATTATTTTAGTTGATGTGTCCTTGTCAAGGTTTTTAAACGTGCGTTTATAAAGTTTGACAAGGCTGATCTTCTTTGTACTTTTACAGGAAAATCGCTGAGAGGGAGAGAAAATGAGGAAGTATGTCGCCTATTACCGGGTATCAACCAAGATGCAGGGGCAATCGGGATTAGGATTGGAGGCGCAACGATCGGCCGTGCGTCAGTTCGTGAAACACCACGACCTGATCCTGGAGGAGTATACCGAGGTGGAGAGCGGGAAAAAAAACAATCGGGCGGAACTGATTTCCGCCATTGACCGGGCGAAGCGCCTGCAGGCCACACTGATTATTGCCAAGTTGGACCGGCTCAGCCGCAACGCAGCCTTCATCTTCACCCTTAGGGATAGCGGGGTGGACTTCGTGTGCGCGGACATGCCCGAAGCGAACACACTTACCATCGGGATCTTCGCCGTGCTCGCCCAGCACGAACGGGAGCTCATCTCCTCCCGGACGAAGGCAGCGCTCAGTGCAAAGAAGGAACAAGGGTTCACCTTGGGCACTCCCGCTAATCTGACAGAAGAGGCTCGGGCTAAAGGATTGGAAGTGCGTAGGGATAATGCGAGCCAAAATAGACGCAATCGGCAGGCATTGACGTTAATCAAGATTTTTCGTGAGAAGGGCTATACGTACCAGAGAATTGCGGAGGAGCTGAACGAAGAAGGGTATGTCACTCGGAATGGTAAGCCATTTATGAAAGGTACAGTGCATTATCTGCTGAAAGGCTCTTTAAGGTAAATTGAATTTATTGAATATGCACAAGTTTGGTTTAAAACATCTAATGTGTATCGTCAAGCCTGGAATTTAAGTGTTATGTATGTTTAAGCTTGCAAATTAGTGATTTTAAGCCTGCCAGATTAATAGTTGTTTTAATAAATAAGTAGTTTATTAATAAAAAGTTATAAATTTGTTAAATTAAAATGTATAATTGTGTAAAAATGTATATGTTAACAAGTTAACTTTTAAATTAATTTAATACGGTTGGGAATTTTGTGTTTTAATTGAGAACTTATTTATTAGGAAAATAGGATAAAACATTGGTGTCATGTCCAAAAACTTAGCTGTCGGTTTTTATGGAAATAAGTACCATTCAAGGACTTGATGGCGAGAGCTAAGATTTTGTAAATAGTAGTTAAGGTTCGTTTCCCCTATTACCCAACCTGTTTATCGCTTTTAAAGATTGACTGCTTAAGAAAAAATAGGCAGGTACTTTGTGGATTGTAACTACACTCCTTGTAAAATGGTTTGTTAACATGAGCTGAGCCTATTTTATGAATCCTTCAAGTTTTCATAAACAAAAGTCCAGTGTTCCAGACGACACAACGCCATTTATCGCAGCAGCACAAGGTCCTCCCCTATATACATCGGTTTCAAGCTTACACTGGAATAAATTTCATCTTACCCAAGTAGGTAAACAAAAATGAAATTAGAATAAATGAAAGGCAACATTAAACAATGTAGAGCACGATTCGGGTGTGTATTACATTATTAGCCTAATTTCTATTTATACGATCGTGGCTGTTGCACAACTCATCATTAGGCGGAGATTAACGCGGACTGCACTTCCAATTACCTGGAGGATTTTGTATCTTAAGGTATGCAAGGGAGAAAAGACTATACCGAAAAACTCTTCACCAGTTTCCAGTTGTCGAGCCGCATCCCCAGGGAGAACTTCTACCGGCGTCTGAAGGAAACGCTTGACCTGGGGTTCCTTTACCGGGACACCAAAACCCTTTACGGCAGAACCGGCAACCCCTCCATCGACCCAGTAGTCTTCTTCAAGCTCATGCTCACCGGCTACCTGGAGAACATCACCTCCGACCGGAAACTGGTCGAGCACTGCTCCATGCGGATGGACATCCTCTACTTCCTGGGCTACGACATCGACGAGGAGTTGCCCTGGCACTCCACGCTCTCCCGGACTCGCCAACTCTACCCCGAGGCCCTATTCGAGTCGTTGTTTGAAAAGGTCTTCTGCCTGTGCGCCGACAGGGGCATGGTGGCTGGCCATACCCAAGCCATAGACTCGGCCCCGATCAAGGCCAACGCCTCGATGGAGAGCCTGCTTGTCAAACAGCCGAAGGAGTCCGTGCGGATGCACCTAGCCGGGGTCAGAAGGGAAAACGGCGAAGAGGGCAAACAGCAGGGGGTCATCTCCGCCTCGGAGCATCAGCTCAAGAAGCTGGAGAAATATCAGCAGAAGCTAAAGGGGGCCGTCGGTTCGCCGGGTGCAAGCCACGGTAAGGCACGCCTGGTGAGCAATATGACACACTACAGTCCCACGGACCCGGACGCCCGCATCTCCGTCAAGCCCGGCAAGGCCCGGAAGCTCAACTACCACTGCAGCCTGGCCGTGGACACGGCGCAGGGCGTGATCAGCCATGTGCAGGCGGACTTCGCCGACGGCAGGGACAGCCAGCACCTGCCCGGCATCGTAGGGAAGCTGCAGCAGAGGCTGAAAGACCATCAACTTCCCATGCAGGACCTTGTGGCCGACGCGGGCTACTCCAACGGGGCCAACTACGCTTTGCTGGAGCAGCGGGGTATCACCGGCTGGATACCGGTGTTCGGCAAATACAAGCCCGAGATAGAAGGGTTCCCCTACGACGAGCAGGCGGATTGCTTCACCTGCCCGGCAGGAAAGGCCCTGCCCTTTAAGAGTTACGACACCACTGCGGACGGCGGCCTGGTGAAGGTCTACCTGGCCCGTTACCAGGACTGCAAAAATTGCCCCCTCAAGTCTTCCTGCGCCCCCAAGAGCCCCTGCCGCCAGATCCGCCGAACCGCTTACGACAAGGAGTACCGCAGGGCATTGCAGCGGCAGGAAAGTACCCGGGGCAGGCGCATGAAGGGACTCCGGCAAAGCACTGTGGAGCCGGTCTTCGGGACCTTGGTCCATCACTATGGGATGAGGAAGGTAGGCGTGCGGGGAAAAGCAGGGGCCCGCAAGGTGATGCTCATGGCTGCTGTCGCCTTCAACCTGAAGAAGTACCTGAAGTTCAACTCCGTCAAGGCAGAAGGCCAGGCAATGGCGCTGCAAAAGGAGCATTATCGGGCTTTCCTAAGCTATTCTTTCACCTCTGGGGCGCTCTTCCTGAACTGAGAGTCAACCCGGAAGCACGGATTCGGATTTTACCTTAGAAATGGACGATTGCACAGGGTTGTGCAACAGCCACGATCGTTTAAATGAAATCAGAAAAGAGCTAAAAGAAGGAAAGGGAAAGAATATCCCTGGTATCTGATACCCGCCAAGCCTATGCCGTTTTCCCTAGGGAGGGCCAGGAAAGGTGCGTAGGCCAACTGCTCCCCTACCTTTCCATGTACTGTTGCCAGTTAACGATCAGCACCTTTTCCTCCTCCAGCAGCAGGTAGCCGTAGTCGTAGCAGAAGTGGTAGGTATTCCCCTTTTGGGTACGGTAAAGATGGGTAAAGTAGCGGAGGTCGAAGCCTGCCTGCAGAAGCACCTCTCGCCGGAGGGTGGTCTTTCCCTCTGGGCTCAACCGTTCCAGTATCAGCCGGTTCCGCCGGAGCGCGTTGTTCACCTCCCGCATCAGGCGCTCTGCCCTATCCTCGAGTTTCCTCCTGTTCCCGGACCTTGCCCGGCACTGGTCAGAGCAGAACCGCTTGTCCGCCCTGCCCGCGATGGGCTCCCCGCAGTGGCCGCATTGTTTGCCGATTTCCCCCATAGCTGTGGATTATCCGAATATATCCGCTTATATCCGAATGATCCAGATACATACGGACATATACGGATAGTTTACGGCTAAGTAAAAGCGAGACGCTATCTTGGCGCCTTAGAGTCAAAGAACTATGTACCAGTCAACTGCCTCCGCCCCTGTCCTGTACCTCAACCCCCTGGAGCACGGGGGCAAGGAGTTCATCCGCATCTGGCACAAGCCCGACCCGCGCCTCACTAGGAGGCTTAAGGAGAGCGGAGCGGCCAAATACAGCAAGACCTACAAGTGCTTCGTGGCGCACAGGACCCCGCAAGCCATCGAGCGGCTGCACCAGGCCTTCCAGGGGATCGCCCTGGTGGACACCCGCTACCTGAACCGGCCCAGACGGCTCAGGCCGGATCTGGGGGCCATGGTGAGAGGCGAAAACCGGCAATCTGAGCCGTTGGGGAAGCTGCCGGACCTACCAGTGGCACGCCTCCAGCCTTTGCTATACCAGGGCAGTGAGGTGCTGCAGGTAAGTTTTGCCTATGACGCCAGTGTATACAGGAAACTAAAGGAAGCTGGTCCCTGCAAGTGGCTGGCAGAGGAGAGGTGCTTTTCCCTGGGGACCGGCTCGGGGGAGATGCACCGGCTCCTGGACTGCTTGGAGGGAGTTGCGCAGGTATGGCTGGCCGGCACGGTGAAGGTGCGGGATATGGCCGTGCTGCGCAGGCTCTGGGAGCAGACCTATGGCAAGGAAGCAGGCTACATCCCCTGCCCGCTGCCTTACCTGGAGAAGCTGCAGCTGCTCAACTACTCTATGAGCACCATCCGTACCTACCACTCCCTGCTGGTGCGCTTCCTGAACGCCCACCGGGAGCAGGGACTAGAGGCAATCAACGAATTTGCGGCAGAGGAGGTAAACCGCTACCATAGGCAGATGGTGCAGAGCCAGGCGTACTCCTTCTCCCTCGTCAACCAGAGCATTAACGCGGTGAAGTTCTACTTCGTGCGGGTGCTGGGTCGCCACGGGCTGGACCTGACGCAGGTGGAGCGGCCCCAGAAGGCCGACCGGCTGCCCACGGTGCTGAGCAAGGCGGAGGTGGCCAGGATACTCTCAGCCACCGGTAACCTGAAGCACCGCTGCCTGCTGCAGCTGCTCTACGCCGGGGGACTGCGTATCGGCGAGGTCATCAACCTGAAGATCACGGACGTGCAGTCTGATAGGAACCTGCTACTGATAAGGGGCGGCAAGGGGAAGAAGGACCGCACCACGCTGCTCTCCAAAAGGCTGCTGGAGAGCCTGAGGGCCTACTACCGGGAGTACCGGCCAAAGGTGTGGCTCTTCGAGGGGCAGCAGGGCGGGCAGTACACGGCAGAGAGCATCCGCAGCGTGTTCAACGCCTGCCTGCAGAGGTCCGGGGTGGAGAGGAAGGTGACGCCCCACTCTCTGAGGCACTCCTTCGCCACGCATCTCTTAGAGCAGGGAACCAACCTGCGCTACATCCAGACCCTGCTGGGACACCGGTCCAGCAAGACCACCGAGATCTACACCCACATCACCAGCCAGGGGCTGGAGGGCATCGTGAGCCCACTTGACAATCTTTGAAAAACAACTATATTGTGGGCATGGAATCAGGGAATACGAAGTACGGGCATCTGGTGCAAAACGGCTGTAGAAACTGTCATCCGGACTCCAACCAAAGTGCCAATAACCGTAGGTGTTCCGTTTATCCAATAGTTGGCAAAAATTTATAATATGGAAGAAACCCGAGTTACATACCTAGATTGGGAGTTCTATTCTGACAAAGAATTGACCGAGCAGACTTATCTGGAAATGGAAAAATCGGGTGCTGAAAACTGTGGTTGCCAGTTTTGCAGAAACTTTATTGAGCAACGAGAAGCGGCCTTCCCAGATGAAATAAAAGGATTATTAGGCAAACTCGGGGTTGACTACAAGAAAGAAGTTGACGTTAGCGAATTCGCAAAACTTGAAAGCGGACTCCATTACTACAACGGCTGGTTTCATTTCAAAGGCGACTTTAAAGGAATGGATTGCTCCATACCCTTACCAAAAGGAGGATATTCAACTGATTTAAGAAAAATCACGGAATATTTTCATATTGGTTTTTGCTATGGCGACGCATTGACGCCATTCAAAGACAAAGAAGGGCTAGTCCAAATTGAGTTTGATTGCTATCTGCCGTGGGTTTTGGAAAAAGAACCAGAATAAAAAAACTTTTGCCAACATTGTATAAACGTCACCCTTCGGCCGACGGCCTCGTGCGTTGTTTATACGAGGCCGTTGTGAGTAATTGTCATCATGAAAAAATGAAAATTCTACCAAAGAATTTTAATCCTTTAGCTTTCATTACGATTAGTCTTATAATTGCCCTTCTGATGTTTGCCTCCTTCATTGCAGCTTTTGCCGAAGATGAAGGTACTTCTGGCGGCGGATTATTATCTACAATATTAGCGGCGACATTTCAAATTTTACGATTTCCTTTTCATACTTTGTTCTGGGGAGTTATAACTGAATACATGGCTCTTTATTTTCCAGCACTTCTTTTAAATATTATTTTTTATTCTTTCGCAATAGAGAGATTAATAGCTTTCATCTCTAAAGGAAGGTAATTGTATAAGGAGTAAAGATTACCTGATAAAGAAATAACTGTTTTTGACCTAAGTTTCAGAAAACAGCTTTAAAACAGAAAATAAAATAGAATTAAAAAAACAACTTCCCACAACAAGGCGCATAAGCCATGCTACGGCCGACGGCCTTGCACGCCTCATGCACTAGCCGTTAGGCTTTATAGAAATCATGAAATGTTCTGGGAAGAAAGAATTGACATACTAAAGAAGAAATATTCATCCTCTGATTTCAGAGTGCCTTTCTCTGACTGGTCTGAAATCCTCAAGAACATTGAAAACAGATTTGTGATAAAGGAAAACGACAGTTACTCCTTTAGTAATTGGGCTGATAGAGTAAAAAATAAGGAGTTAGTTGTAGAAGCATTTCTTAACGGATTGCAGGAGTTTATAGAAAGGCTGAATGAAAGCCAGAATTACTGGGTTGTTCTTCCATTGGGGCAGGAGTCAACTTCAAAGCATATGGTTTATGACTGTAAGCCTTCCGTTATTTTAGAGATAGCTGACCTGTCAAGGACAGACTTCTTTATAGTGGGGAAGAAGTACAGTTGGTTTACCTACTTTAACTGTGACAGGGAAGCAGATATGCTTCATATTTATAAATCGGGTAGCAAAGAAACACCTTTTGAAGAAGTAAAAACCACATAGCCTAACCCAAGCTAAATCACACCAAGGCGTGCTTTAGCCCAACCGTTAGTGTGCATTTTGAATAAAAAATGAAAAAAGAATACATCAAACAGATACTTCCTCTTATCCTTCTTTTTGGCGGACTAATTTATGCTTTAATAGCATATTTAACAGCAAATGTTGGGTTAACTTGGAGACATTACCTTGGAATCCTATTTGTGTTAGCGACAGGTGCACTTTACTTATTACAACCTAAATATTTTAAAAAAGCATTAGGCGCAACACTTTTACTTGGCACCTTTAATGTACTTGCGTTTACCCCGACTATTACAACAGTAAACCTTAGTATAGCATCGTTAGGAGTCACCTTTCAGCCATTCTCCTTTATTGGACTTTTGACCTTTATGGCTTTTAACAGGAAAAGGATTGTCGAAATTCTTGGCATTCAGTCTCCAGGTGAACCGCCTGCGGGTTATTACTACCTCGACGAGGAGAAATTTGAGAAATTGAAAGAGAGCTACCGATGGAAGTCATATGAAGAACTCAACACGATAATTAGTAGTGGCAAGTTCACAATTGAGGCAGTAGAAGCCGCCAAAAAAGTATTAGAAGAAAAAACGCACCCTAACATTGCATAAACGCCAGCATCGGCCGACGGCCTCCGCCATCGTTTACACTTGCCGTTAGCGGTAACTTAAAAAATGAAGAAGCTTTTCTCAAAATATCACAGCCACTACACTTTCGACCTTGACAAGCCGAAAAGCCTTGTAGTTGGCTACATTTTACAGCAGAAAGAGAAAAAGAGAAGCTTCCTCGACAAACTCACAAGCGTTCCCATCGACTTCAGCGAAGTGAGTTTTACTGGCAAAGACAGAATAGAAATAAAAGTCCGACAAACGACTTTAAAACCATTCAAAGCAAACGGAATAATAAGAATTGAGTTAAGCACCGGACTGGACAGAATAGGGACAAGATTGCAAGCTGAAATCATACCCTATTATAAAAGCAACATTTACGGGACTTTCTTCATTATCTTATTTTTGGCTCTTTTTGCCTTTTTTGGACTTCTAATCAGCACCAATAGATTAGCGATTATGATTCCTTTTTCCTTTTCGTTTATTTTTTTGCTAATAATTCATCTAAAGGTGGTGAATAGTAGAAGCCAGCTCAAAGAGAATTTAGAAGATTTGGTGCATGAATTAAAAAGAAAAGCAACCGCTAACATTGTGTAAAAATTATGCTACGGCCGACGGCCTAGCACACTTTTACACGAGACCGTTGGATGCAAACTAAATCTACACTCTACATGAATTATCTCTGTTTAAATTGCGGATATATTAATAATAACACAGAAACAGTTGTTTGTGAAATTTGCAACATTGAAAATGATTTAGAACAATATCAAAAATTTTCAGAATATGCAAAACAAGCAGTACAATATGGATATTCATACAGGACTGCATATGAACATCAACTTGCTACGCAGGGTGATGTAAAAGTAAGATATTCTATATTTAATCCAGATGATTATTATGAATTGCTCGCTATAGCAGCACTTAGTGGAATAGCAGGAAACTTAGCATATGATTTAGTAAAGCATGTTGCTAAACAAATCTATACTAAACTTATAAAAAAGGAAAAGGATGTAGAGTTAACATATGCAGAGCAAGATTTATTAAGATTAATTGACGATAATGCTTTTATGAATAAGTTCATAGTTTATATTCAGGATTATTATCAAGGAATGCCCAACATTGATAAAAGGATTAGCAAAGCAATTTTCGATGAAGAAATAAATCCTATAATAGCTAGGTTAATAACTAATGAGACAAAAATGAACAAATTGAAAGATGATGTTGAAAATGGCAAAGATTTCAAGATAGCTTACTTTCAATTACTAATGTCAGAAGCTCAGAACGAATTTAAAAAAAGGCCTGGTAAACCAAAGTTAAAAGAACTTGATAGCACTCTTAAAAAGCTAAAAAAGGAAATTAAGCAACCAAAAAATAAAAGAAAAAGAAAATAGTCTGCACCCAACAAGGTATAAACGTCACCCTTCGGCCGACGACTGAGGCGTCGTTTATACAAGGGCGTTAGCCAAAATAATTAATTATAAGCTTTATTGCCTCTGGATTTTTTTATGTTTAAATTCCTTCTAATTATAAAGTCCTGTATACCCTTTTGCCTTGCCTTCTCATTCTGAGTCCACCTTTTATTGTTCCCCAATGAAGAATCTCCTTTTTGTTGCTCTGGCACTGGCATTCCGGGTAGCCAATGCACAGCAGGTACCTGGTGTCAAATTCGAGCAGGGATTGTCCTGGAGCCAGATACAGGAGAAAGCCAGGAAGGAAAACAAGTACATCTTCCTGGATGCCTATACCACCTGGTGCAAGCCCTGCGTGTTGATGGATAAGAATATCTTCCCCCAGCAGAAGGTAGGGGAATTCTTCAACGCCTATTTCATCAGCGTGAAAGTGCAGATGGACAACAGCAAAAAAGACACGGGGGAAACCATAAAGTGGAGACCTGATGCCGAAAGGATCAAAAAGGGCTACAATGTTGAGAGTTTCCCCACCTTCCTGTTCTTCGACCCTAAAGGGGAGATCGTACACCGTATTGAGGGCGCCTCCAACACAGGGGAAGAGTTCATCGCCAAGGCAGAGGGGGCCTTGAGCCCCCACCAGAAGCTGAAGAGGAAGTACGAGGCTGGGGAGAAGGACCCCGAGACCCTGGCCCAATTGGCGAGATCCGCCTTCCTGATGAGGGACAGGAAGTTATTGCCCACGGTCGCGAATGAGTACCTGGCCACTCAGCAGGACCTGCTGACGGAGGAGAACCTGAGGTACATCGGGGTCGCTACCCAGAAAACCACTGACCCGGGGTTCCCAGTGCTGCGGCACCAGGGGGACAGGGCGGACCTGGTGCTGGGGAAAGGGAAAAGCAAGGGACTGGTGAACACCATCGTCTTTGATGAGATCGTGTTTCCCCAGCTTGTCACCAATGGCGTGAAAAAAAGCTTCGGCCAGATGAGCATCTACTCGGGGGAGGCAAAGGAGTCACCCGATTGGCCGGAGATCGAGAAAAACCTGAACGGCCGTTTCCCAGAGCTGTCGGGGGAAGTCCTCTTATCCTCCAGGGTTTGGTACCTGAGGCGGGTTGGGAAATGGAGCGAGTATATTTCCCTGATTGAGGCCAACAAGGGCAAGATCGGCAAAGAACACATGAACCAATATGCCAATGACCTGATGATAGGCAGCGATGACCCTGAGATCCTGGCAAAGGCGTTGAAGTGGACGGAATGGTTACTGGAGGGCGCAGGCAGGAAGAACACGGATTTTCTGGTTACCCATTCCCAGTTGCTGTATAAAGCCGGAAAGAGGGAAGAGGCCATAAAAGCCATGACGGAGGTAGTTCAGATCCTGGATGAAAAAGATGGCGCCCTGAAGCTTCTTGCCCAAATGAAGAACGGGGAGAAGATCTAATAAGCCGCAGGGGGTAATTCCATGTCAGTGGCCTTCCCTCAGAGCTTGGCCTTAAATAAACGTAAGACGCAGTCATTCATCCTGGTCCATGAGTAACCCTTATCAAGTTTGATAAAACTACTTTGGCTAACACTGCACATAAGTCAACCTGCGGCAGAGCCTTGCTCGCCTCATGTACTATCCGTTATAGGCAATGCAAATGATGAAAGAAGAATGAATAAATTTTATCCAATTCAACTCTGGCTCACGACCATTGTCTTCGTTGCTCCTTTGACAATGATACTTGCGGGACTTGTCAATGAAGAGTGGAATATGGGTTTAGAAGTTCTTCCTCTATTCATCATGTTTGGATTAATATTTTCCCTGCCTTCATTATTAGTTTGCTTTGCTGCCTATAAAATTCTGACTGTAAAGATTTCCTCACCAATACTGATTAAAATATTATTAAATTTAATAATGGTAGGTGCTGTGCTAATCACATTTGCTCTTATTTCTGGCTCTTTGGCATTTAGACTTAGCATTATTTATTCTGCAAGCATAGTGATTGCAAGTTTATTTTATAGTGTAAAAATAAAGGAGAAGCACAGTAGCCTATAACCACGCCTATAGGTTAGCTACGCCACCCTATAGGTACTGTGTCAAAAGTCAAGTTTATCTAGACAAACTAACTTAGGAAGATGTCAATTTTTAAATTGCCTCTATCCTGTGCAGCAAGGGTTTCGGCCCTTGCTGTTTTTTTATTTCAAATAGCGGGTCGTAGTACTCATTTCTCTTGAACAGACTGTACATGAGCAGCAGCAGTTTTCGCTGTACCGCCACCAGGGCCACTATAGGCTTTGCCTTGTTGGGCTTTAGCCGGGTGTAGAACTGCCTCAGGGTCGGATTGACCCGCACGGCCGTCATGGAAGGCATGTGGAGTATGCTCCTGATGTGGCTGTTCCCTTTCTTGCTTATTTTGGTGTCGCCCCGGAAAGCGCCGGATTCCTTCAGCACCACATCATACCCGGCATAGCTTGCCAGCTGCTTTGCGCTGGTGATCTCGCTGAAGCCGCAGGTCTCCCCAACCACCGTCGCCGCCGAGATGAAAGATACCCCCGGTATGCTTTCCAGGCACTGGATCTTCCCGGCCAGAGCTTTATCCTGCGCTACCAGCCCTTTCATCTCCCCCTCGATTTCCTGGAGCTGCGCCTCCACCAGCTTCAGCCGCTTTGCCTGGCGCTTTACCTCCCGTGGGTTGCCGTAGGCAGAGGCTTCTATTGCGTGCAGCCGGTTTTTTTCCACGTTTTTCTCCTTGAGCAGGAAGGAGCGCTCCCTGCTCAGGGCTTTCAGGTGCCGCAGCGTCCCGTCCGGTGGGGACCAAGGCGTCAGTTTCCGCTCGCAGCCCAGCATGGCCAGCATCCGGCTGTCCAGGGCGTCCGTCTTGGAGCGCTGGCTCAGGCTTTGGGCGTAGCGCTTTACCCGTCCTGATTGCATCACGCTGACGGCATATCCTTTCTGGTGCAGGTACAGCGCCAGGGCCTCATGGTATACCCCGGTGGCTTCCATCACGACCACCAGTTTCTCCTTGTGGACTTCGAGCTTGGCTAGCCATTTCTCCATTCTTTGGAAACCTTTGGGGTCATTGGCCACGTCACCACCGGCAACAAACTGCTTTTCCAGATCCTGCGTCAGGGTGCCCAAGCAAAGGGAAAGAGAGTCTTTGGCCACGTCTATTCCCAGGGCCTGCTTTAGTACATGTGGTTTCATTGGCGTACATTTAAAACCGGTAACTCTCTTTATCGCCTTTGCTCGCTTTTGATTCGGTCTCGTTGAAATGGACCCAGGTACTGTCCAGGCTCTAAGAAAGTTGATAGAAGGGTGGAGATTCTAAACGACGACATCATCGATATGTGTCTGGCCAAGTACACCCTATCCCTTCTATCTGGTTTTTGGTTTATTGTTAATTCGTTTCCTTTGCCTAATTTAATCAACTGCCGCTAACATACGAGCCCAGTACGTTGTAAGCCATTCAGATAAATCATTTAACCCATGAATAGAGTACTTTTAACAACCTTATTCTTTTTAGCAATCGCACTGAACGTAATCGGCCAGGGTACGAATAAAAAAGTCATTACAAGCGATATAGATAATTTCTGGATTGCTTACGACAGTATAAAGTCTACTCAGGATACCGTCAAACAAAAGTATTTCATTCAAACCCTTTACATTGGCAAAGGTACAGAAGGTTTGAAGGCGTTCATGAAGGCCCGAGACTATTCGGCAGATTTGTGGGTCAAGTTAATTAATCAATCGCCTAAGTTTTGGAGTTCTGTACGCCCCAACACGTTAGCAGCAAAAACAAAGGCCAAAGACATCGATAAAAGCATAAAGAAACTGAAAAAGCTTTATCCCGACCTGAAAGAGGCCCAAATGTATTTTACTGTCGGGGGCTTGCGTTCCGGTGGCACCATCCAGGATAACAAAGTTCTGATTGGTACTGAAATTGCCACCGGGACAGCAACAACGGATGTATCGGATTTATCCACCGAAACCTCCAAATGGTTAGCAGGAGTGTTCAAAGAGCAAAGCTTGGGTACTATCATTCCCTTAAACATCCATGAGTATATCCATACCCAACAAACTGGGAAAGCCACCGATTTACTCGCGAAGGCTGTTGCTGAAGGCTCCTGCGATTTTATAACAGAGTTAGTGATGGGTAAGCCCCTGCAAAATAATTACCTGCAATACGGCAAAGCGCATGAGCAAGAATTAAAAGGAAAGTTTAAAGAAGAGATGTTCACCAATGCTACGGGTAACTGGCTTTACAATGGTGCCAGTTCGACCACTGTCGGCGACTTGGGTTATTTTATGGGATATACTATCAGTAAATCATACTATCATCATGCCACTAATAAAAAGCAGGCCATAAAAGATATTATTCAACTTAACTACTCGGATGAAGTAGCAGTGGAGAACTTCCTGAGAAAATCACACTACTATCCGGAACCAATCAATAAAGCAGAACTGGTTAATCAATTCCAAGCTAAAAAGCCTTATGTAGTAAAAATTGAACCATTGTCAAACGGCGATGCCTTGGTAGATGCTGCTGTGAAAGAAATAGTAGTGACTTTTTCCGCCCCCATGAGCAAAGGTTACTCTATTAGCTTGGGGCCAAAAGGCAAAGAGCACTTTCCTATCAGCAGTATAACTGGCTATTCAGAAGACAGGAAGACACTAACCTTGAAGGTGGATTTAAAACCTGCTTTTGATTATGAATTTATTCTCACGGACCGGGGCTTTACGTCAACTGATGGTTATCCGCTTAAACCATATGAAGTAAAGTTTAAAACAAAATAATAAACCGACAACGTTTAGTATATGCAAAGCCGCAGCGGAGCAAGGGTTTTGCATATACTAAACGTTGTCGGTGACAATAATATGATGGCGATCGGGGCAGGGTACCCTTATATAAGCCCTATAATAACGTAATGAAACGGCTCTAAGGAAACGACAGAAATCCAGGGATAGCCTTACCAGGGCCTACACACCAGCATGGGACGTCCCCCCTGCTGGTAAGCCTACGGGCCAATCACCGGCACCTTACTTTTATTCCATAACCAATCTTATGTCAAGTCCCAAGAACCTGCCGTTTTATGAGGCAGTCACTTTGTCGGCTGCTCCTGCTGGGCCGCCTGCTACCGCTATCCCACGCTCGCCCGGGCATTGCCCACAGGTGCCTGAGGGTGTCCGCACAGGGTGTTTGGGGGTGTCTAGGAGAGCTAGTGGATTATTGGGGTGATTTGGCCTGTGTGTTGCCGTTGCATTGGGGCACCCTGCATTGCCCGAACAGCGCAAAAAAGCGTCCCTCCAACGCAAAACAACGCCGGACACCGACCAGAGGCTTGGGACGGCTTTCCCGCCGGATTACCAGTACAGTATCCCGGCAGAGGAAAATCACTTGGACTGTACCGTACCGGTTGAACATAAGCGCACTTACACAGCAGTTATGTATGACCGCGTCTGATTCCAAATGAACAGCTTTACTGGGAGTGGTCAACAGCTTTCTACCAAAGAGGAGGGATTTTTTTGACCAGAACGGGCTAACCCAACAGCACTAAAAAGCCCTTCTCGGCCATTCCCAGGGCTTGCCCCGAACCAGCCCACCCTTGACACTTGCAGCTCACCTTTGGCGTTGACAGATCTCATTCGTCCCCACATGTAACATTACCCTTGATTTGCCTACAAGGTTCAGGGCTTTGCATACAGCCAGTAATATAACCTTGGCGATCTTTGGCCTATGAAAAACAGCATTATGGAAATAAAGAAAGTAACCTTGGGAAGCCAGGGTTTGCTTGTGCCAAGTATCGGTCTGGGGTGTATGGGTATGACCGGCTTCGAGGAAGCAAACATGTACGGGGAGGCAGACGAGCAGGAAGCCTTCGCCACCATCCACCGATCCCTTGAGTTAGGCGGCAACTTTTTAGACACGGCAGACTTGTATGGCCCATTAAAGAATGAGCAGCTTATCGCGAAAGCTATCAAGGGCAACCGCAGCAGTTACATTGTCGCGACCAAATTCGGATGGGAAATAGGCGATAACAACAAGGTAACCTGGGCCATCAATGGCAAAAGGGAATATGTAAAAAAAGCGTTGGAGCGTTCCCTTAAAAACCTTAACACCGATTATATAGACTTGTATTACCTGCACCGGCTTGATAAAGACACGCCCATCGAAGAAACGGTTGCCGCGATGGGCGAGCTGGTGAAAGAAGGGAAAGTGGGTTATATCGGCTTATCAGAAGTTTCCTCGGAAACGGTAAAAAGAGCGCATGCGGTTCACCCGATCACGGCAGTACAAAGTGAATATTCGTTGTTTGAGCGTACAGTGGAAGAACGGGGCATTCTGCAAACCTTACATGAGCTGGGAATAGGTTTCGTGGCCTACTCACCGCTAGGCCGCGGGTTTTTATCCGGGCAGATCCGTACCATGGATGATCTGCCGGAGAATGATTTCCGCCGGGCAATCCCCCGCTTTCAGGAAGCCCACTTCCCTAAAAATTTAGAGTTAGTCAAAGCGATTGAGACCTTGGCGAGGGAAAAAAACGTTACTCCTTCCCAGTTGGCATTGGCCTGGATCATGGCCAAGGACATTGTACCCATTCCAGGCACCAAACGGAGAAAATACCTGGAGCAGAATATAGCGGCCACCGCTATTCAACTAAGCGGAGAAGACCTGTCTAGTCTGGAAGGTATTGTGCCGTTAGGTACTGACACCGGTAAACCATACGATGAGTTCAGCATGGGGCTTATTGATTGATTGATTGATTATCTCTCCGCGGCTGCATTTTTTTAAAATGCAGCCGTTATTTTATAGATTGTGTTATTTAAAGTAGTGTAATGAACGCCATTAATTCTGTTTCAGAGTTTCACCGGTTATTGTCTTTGCCCGAACCCCGCCATCCGCTGGTGAGTGTCATTGACCTGGCAGAAAGCGTTTTCCTGGAAGACAAGGTTTGGAAAGGTTTTGTAAACCGGTTCTATTGCGTAGCCTTAAAAAGAGAAGCCAAGGGTAAAATAAGGTATGGTCAGCAACACTACGATTACGATAACGGGGTATTAAGTTTTACGGCACCCAATCAGGTGCAGTATCTGGATCTGCAGCATATGGAATGCGGATCGGGCTATCTGCTCATCTTCCATCCGGATTTTTTGCTTACCCATTCATTGGCAAGCACCATTTACAGTTATGGTTTCTTCTCTTATGCGGTCCACGAGGCGCTGCATCTTTCCGCCGAAGAAGAAGCCGATCTTATTGATATTCTCAGCAAGATCGACAAAGAATGCCTGCGTATCGATAAACACACACAGGAAATTATTCTATCGCAAATTGAATTGCTGCTCAACTATTCCAACCGCTTTTACGAGCGACAGTTCATCACCCGCAAAAACCACAACCATCAACTGCTTACGAAATTTGAACTTCTTGTTGAGGAGTATTTTAATACCGATACTGCCATGCAACAGGGGCTTTTGACGGTGCAACGTATTGCGGAACGCATGAACCTGTCGCCCAACTATCTAAGCGATTTCCTGCGCCTGCATACCGGACAAAACACGCAACAACATATCCACGAGAAGTTGATCGAAAAAGCAAAAGAAAAACTATCCACTACCAATTTATCGGTGAGTGAGATCGCTTATGCTTTGGGCTTTGAATATGCCCAGTCATTCAGTACACTTTTCAAAAAGAAAACCGAAATGTCACCTCTGGAGTTTCGACAGTCATTCAACTGACGGCTCCAGGTTACCACGGCAATCAGGAGCGCATAATGAAAAAAAGCCTCTAAGCTGCGGCAGCGGAACGCAATTCAAATCTGGCTCCAAATTAACATATCATTACTTATAGTTTTATAATTGAATGTTATGTTAAACTTAGGTAAGATCCGCTCAGTCTATATATGGCTTTGGGTCTACTGATATCAATCTTCTGGGGTCCACCTTTCTGACAAGTCTACTTACAGATACTACTTTATACATCGCAAGCATCATCCTGTTCTTAGCCTATGATCTACCCACAGTAATTTGCTAGAATTAGCAGTAAAGTGGAGTTTGTGGTACTATGTAAGTTAGAATAGGTGCGTCAAACTTTGCGCATTTACAGTTTTGTATTGTTCCTATCTGGCGACCAACTATATTGAAGCCCTTCTGCATTTATGCTCTGATTAGTAAAAGAGAAAGAAATCAAATCTAGTACTGGGTAGACCTTGATTTTTTCAAAGCATACTGCCACAGCATGTAATTGTTTCGACAAACATATATACTAGAACTGTAGGTCCTTTATGGTGGTTCAACCCTATCGATGCTAAGGCTTATCTCCCTTAAGGATGGAGCTAGTGGGTGTTGAAAGTGTTACCTATACTTGAACCTTCTTTAAAGTTTTACTTTAACTTAATTTTTTATTATGTTGTTAGTAGGTGCTCATTGGTAGAAAGGTATGCTTACAATTAAAGTATTAATTGAAGTAAAGTTTATAAAGGAATACTTGAATTAAAGTAATACTTCATTATTAGAAGCTTAAGATAAATCCTGATAAGTCGTTTCCCAGCTATAAGTAAGTTTAAAAGAAAAATAAAAGGGTCAGAAGAGGAGTAGAATTAAAGAAAGAAAATGGCTTCTAAACTTCGGCTATAATTAAGATCACTATACTTCGGCCTGTTTTCTATGGGGTACCCAAACATTGAACCTCTCAATTTTGGAGCGCGATGCGGATTCCGATAAGACTTAATGAAGGTCTTTTAAAAGGTTTATTTGTATGTCCTACTTCAGTTACTATCATTAATATCAATCCCCTAGCCAAATCCTTGATATCCATGTATATTAGCTTTGCATTTTGTATATAAATTAACAAGTTAACATGTTAAATATTTAACTTACATATAGTGAACAGACATAAGATTACATCTTGTTTATGGGTTATTTCATTTGGGTGTTTCGCTCCGAGAAACCTATAACGTAAGACATCCCTCTGGCGCAAAGTTAGCCTCCGGCCCGGACAAGGGTCCTCTCACCGCCAAGGTAGTACGTTCCGCAGGCTTGACCGGGCAACATAATCAATGTCCCACCTTAACCTTAGAGCGATTATGGAAAAAAAGCCCTGGAAGCTCTGCCCCTTTCCGAGTAGCCGAAGAGAGATTGACTTATCGTTCCAAAGTGAAAGCCTCCCCGCGCGCGAAGATCACCTGCTCGGAAGACACCTACGACCTCTTGCTGAAAAACTGGGACCCAGGGAAGCTGGAGCTCGTAGAACATTTTAAAGTATTACTTCTCAACAGGGCCAAACAGGTACTGGGTACATACGAACTCTCCAGTGGAGGCATTGCGGGGACGGTAGCTGATCCAAAGCTCATCTTCGTGTCAACGATAAAGGCCTGCGCGAGTGGGGTGATCCTTTGCCATAACCATCCTTCAGGAAACAGGCAGCCCAGCCCGGCCGACATCCAGCTGACCAAAAAGGTGAAAGAAGGAGGTGCCTTGCTGAATATTGCCATCCTTGATCACATCATCCTGACCAGTGGGGGTACCTCTCCATGGCAGACGAAGGGCTCCTGTAGCCCTTTTTTTGTCATTTGGGAAATTAAAGGTAAACAGCTTTCTGCGATTCTATCCCACTGCCCGAAATGCACTTGTCCACACTGTTTTTGCTCTGTCTTGTTCAAGAGGGCTAAAGGATAATGGGTTGGCGGCAGATTGTCTGCCCGGTTACCGATAGTATCCCTAAGCCCTGCCCTGCGGTATGAACCGCTGGAGCAAGGCCCAACAAATTGGCTATATGCACCCCATTTATGGAGCAAACGGTAAAATAGTATATTTTTTTATTCGCTTACAGGTAAAGAGGAGGAAATACCTACTTGATTCGAGCCGCATTCAACTGTTCCTGCAATTTCCGGCACTTTTTGGTCAATTGGTTAATCCGGTTTACATACAATGCTTCCTTATACTCCCAAGGCAATGTTTGAAATCTCGGGTCTGCTGGGGTAATAGAGTAATCGATTTTAGCTATGGGTTTAGATGGGATAGTTGTTAGGAATGTAAGAGAAGAAGGGTCATACATTGAAATGCTTGATACTATTCTCTTTTTGTCCTTTTTTATAATCTTTATTAATATCCAGATTCCCATAAAGAATAATATCATCCAGCAGGTAGCAGAGCTAATGATAGGCTCTAACATTTCCCTAAAATTCAATCTGTCTGCTTGATATGGTATGCTATTCATTTCTTCTATATACAATGTTATTTTTAGTTAAGCGTGAAATGGTTTTCCTGCGCACTCCTCTCCAGGATACTGTTTAAAGGAGACCCTTACTTGAATGGTATCGTAATCTGAGGGAAGTTAAAGGCGGTCAGTCAATCCATCCAAGCTACTATGGTTGAGCAGCAGCCTCTTCTTGTCTGTGGAGGCCAGCGAAACCTGGTTCCACACGTACTGGTCACCTTCAGTTCTCTCATGCGCCCTTAGCTAAGATTTCTGATCACCTCCCTTCTTTATATCCTTTGTTCCATTTCGTTGATAAGTGCCACTTCCCAATTGCATGAAGAAGTAGCCACTCTCCCCATTCAGAATAACTAAAGGGCCACAAACAAGCGAGCAGTTAGGATTCGGTACTTACCCTTGCGTCCAATTATCTATAATTCTGTAAACCAATAGGTGAAGCCTTATGGGTGAGGAAAGTGGGGAGACTGAGTTCCTGTATTTTTTACTGGCGTCCTACAAGGCTGGTCCAGGAGGCCATGTAGAACGCACCGGTGGCCAGTGCCGGGAATAAAGGGCAATCCCCATTGCTGTTAAGAGGCAGGTGAATGTCTTTCCCCATCTTAATACGCTTTGCTTCTACTTTCCAAATCGATCAGCTGCTTTTGGGCGAGAAGGTCCGTGTACACCCTTTCGGCGGCGATGTGGGCAGGTCCTTTTTGGGTACTCTCCGAGATCAGCCTGTCGGCCTCCTGCCGCAACTGCATCGCCCGAACCATGTTCTCATTCGAGGCATGTATCATGGCCATCCGCTCTCCTTCCGTCATGGAATACCGACCGGGATTTTTCAGGGTAGCGTTCATCTCGATACTTTGCCCCGTCATCTCATCGGCAATCTTGTAGTAGTTTAGGGCCGTCTGGATTTTCTTTTTCTGGTTCATTTTCTCGTAGGCATAGGCTGATACAGCCGACTCCTCCCGACGCTCCACATATTCGGTTGAGCTCATCCGGGCGTTGGCATCCGAGTCACCGGAGGTCCTGGAGAAAACAGAAAAGATGGTCTTGATGTCTTCCTCCGGGTTTTTGTTCTGGAGGGCTATCCGCAGCCGTTGGGCCTTGGAAAAGTGCGGCAGGTAATGCGTGCCGGAGCTGCCACCGGACATTGCCAAGGCGCGGGCAAACAGTTCAGCAGGGTTGGAAATTCGAAGGTCCACGATACTATGCACTTTCCTCAGGTCTTCCTGGATCCGGCGTTGAAGCGCAAGGCCCTCAGAGGTGAGATCCTTTACCTCCCCGGTGAGGTCCTTTGTTACCCCGGCTATTGTGCGGGCATCCTTTATCACCTGGTAATTCTGAACGGTCTCTGACCACTGGGCGAGGCGTTTGGCGAATTCCCCGATATGGACCCCCATGTGGATAGGGTCATTCACCACGAACTGGGCATCTGTGTTAGCGGGTCGGGTGACCAATACCCCCGCCGCCGCTACCGTTAAAACAAGCTTTCTCATCCCTTTTAATTTTAATGTTAGAACACTGGATCCTTACTACAAGCCGGCTGACTCCATTTGGCCTGCCGCGGCCGAAGTGATCAAGACGGGATACCCGTCCGGCAGCAGCACGTCCCGCTGCCTTTGGCGCGTCCTGGGCCGAGAGACCACGTTAGCCGCCACCCGGCCGGCTACCCCAAGCACTGAATTGGCGCTGGAGGCGGATCGGTCTATGGCCGTGCTGATCTCCTGGCTTGCCTGCCGCTGAAGATCGCCGAACCCTTGGTCCAGCTCTTTGGCGACCCGCTTTTCAGGGTCTATCATTATGCCAGGCAAGTAGTTGAGGTCATAGATATCCGCTTTCACCCTCGTCGGTCCCAGCCGGTCGATCTGCAGGGTGACCCGGTTCGCCTCAACCTTGGCCACACCGGCGAATACCATGTTCCTGGGAAAGGTCACCCCGGATATCACGGCATCCTCCAGCAGGCGCATGATCACCGCGGAGCCGCTACGGATTCTCTGTTTCCCGGAAACCACGCACCTGAAGAAGGCATCCGGGGTAGGGCCGTCTGCCGGGTTGTGGCCCGCTGCACTGGGGTTGAACCGGCCGCTGGAAGCTTTGTAGGTGTAGAAGCCATCCGAGCCAGGCGTCTGGGAGGCCGGTGCAGGTTTGGAAACATTGCCCTTCCCGGGTTCCCGGTACCTCCTGCCGGTGGTCTGTTCATACACCTGCCTCGTCTGGGGAGAAGAGGCGGCGAGCATCCGCAGGATTTCCTGGTTCGTTTCAAAAGGGGTTCCGTCACTGTCATATTGAGGCTGCGGAGGATCATTTGACGCTATCGGACGCCCCCTGCCAGGGATACTTCCGGCAGTGTGGGAACCCGTTCGGAAATGCCCTACCGAGGAATGCCGCACCTCCATTGCCTCCGCCCGGCTCTGCCGCAAAGCCTGCGGCCCGTTCCGCAGCTGCCTCCGGGCGGCCTGTCCTGACGTATCGGTGACAAAAGCACTTGCCACTTCCTCCCCGGTTGGCTGGGGGGCAGCGTTTCGGGCCTCTAATTCCAGCTTCCTTTGTTCCTCCAGGATAGCGGAGGGAGTTTTATTTTCGATCCTATCAATGGCCACTTCCGGAATCGCCTGCTCAATATTGACAGAGGCTGCGGCTACGGGATCAATGTTCTCCCGGGCCGCGCTCTGGGCCGTGCGCAGCCAGAGGAAAAGGCCGGCGAAGAGTACCACCACCAAACCCATCAGGACTTGGAACCAATGTTCCCTCAGGGCTTCCTCCAAAGGTTTTCTCCTATGGTAACCGTGGCTATCCCTTGCGGGGGTTGTCTCCCCCAGGTTTCCGCTATGGTAGTTTTCGTCTATGATTTCCATTTCTGAATGTTTAAATGGTCTTGGCCCGATTGATCAATCTACTGGGAATAGGCAATACCAATACCCTTGCCCCATGGAGCTCCCGAAGGGTTACCTCCAGGTACCCGTCATTGGTGGCCGCGTAAAGCGGGATTGCATAGGTCAGGTACCCGGTGGAGCGCCCTTCGATGTTCTGGTTTGCCTCACCACCCGCCGGGGCAAGGGGGCGACGGGCCTGGTTTTTCTTTTTGCCCAGGAATTTCCCTTTGGCGTTCTCCACGAGCTGAAAGTCCGTGATGTCCACCAGATAATCGATGTTCGTCCTGTTGATGACCTTGAGGCGCAGGTAGGTGAACTTTTTGTCGTTGCGGACATTGGCCAGCGACAGTACCAGGCCATTGCCGACCACAGCCACTGCCCGATGCTCTTCCTTCTCCTGCCCCAGTCTGGAGAGCTTTCTTTCCACTTCCTCCCTTCTAATGGGGGCGCTTAAGGCCAGGGGGTTCCCGGTCAGGCTGCCTGAAGCGCCCTGGCCGGTGGTCCCAGATGCCAGGGTGGCTCCTTTGAAGTCATACAGCTTCAACACAGGGTTGGCGCTGTACACCAGTCGCCCCATCCAGTAGTTCGAACCGTGGCGGATGAGAATCGGGGTCGGTGCCGGGTTCTTCTTCCTAGCCCGGACGAAGACCGCATTGGCCTCTATTTTCACCTGGTAGTTGTTGGCCATGCCCACATCGACCAGGGATACCGGCCCATTGAACACGAGGTAGGTGGTAGAGGAATCCGAGACGGCGATATCCAGGAGCGGGCTTGCCTCCTGGGCAAGGGCCTCGCCCATCGCCCATATCCACCAAAGGAAAGCAAACGTGTAGCGAAGATTTCTCATGATGTTTATGTTAGGTGAAAATTATTGCCGGAGTGGCATAGGCCCAGGTTCCGCAGCAGAGGTTTCCCCAAGGGTTGGGTTTGCATATCCGGGCGGTGTGACCCCCGCCCCGGCGGCCGCCTCCTGCAATCTCCTTTGCCGCTCCGCTTCCTGCTGCTGGAGGAACTCTTTTTCCTCGCGGGAGACCGGCGGGTTATAGGGGATGTAGTCGAAATCGGTGATCAGCAGGCCGTAGGGGTTTTCATCGGAGCGTTCCGTCTCCACCAAGTTGAAGCGGGCGGCCATCGGGAGGCTCTGCCTCTGCTGGTCCCCGATGAAGATCCGCTGTTTGGTGTACACCCTTCCTGAGAAAGGCCGCGTCTTCATGTCTAAGTGGATGCTGTCCACGTCCAGGACGGAGCGGGCGGAGTAACGCTGGTAGTTCTGCAGGACCTGCCCCCGGTTGAAGTTCTCGAAAATCCGACGTCCCCCGGCCCCTTCGATCAAGGGCAGTGCGGCGTCCAGGTTCTGCTTGAAGGTATATTGGTCATGGCCGAACATGGTTTTCATGAAACCCTTCACCATGTTTCTGGCCTCAAAGGGGGTACGGACATCTGCCCCGACCGCCAGCGCCGCAGCCGAGCCTGAGTTCGTCACCACATACACCCTACGGCCCGCATTCTGGGTTACCTTGTAGAACCCGTATCCCGCGCCCAGTGCGAGCACGACAAACCCGACGATGCAGGCCAGTGAAATAATTTGCATGGTTTTGAAAGAGGTGTTCAAGTCTTTGATTGTACTCATATTGATCTGGGTTGTAGTAGGTGCAACAATATCAATCTTCATCGTACCGGTCGCTGTAAGGCTCCTCGCTATCCAAGTTCCCGTCGAAGTAGTAGTCTGTAAAGGAGTCCCCCTCCCCACCATGGTAGGGATAGTCCACCGTACCCATGGAAGGGACTTGTGAACCATCCGTGGGAGAGAGATAGGAATCATCACCATAGTCATTCCCCGAAGCATTCTCCCCGGAAGACCCTCCTTCCCAACCTGATGTAGTTGTAGCCATGGGAGAGCCCCCGTTATACCTGACAGAAGTCGGTTCTGCATTTCCGGAGGGCATCTGGGGAGTAGAGTAGTTTACACTCTCCCCGGATGTAGAGGCCCTGCCTTCCTGTAGCCCTCCACTCGGAGGAACTGCGGTGCTGCCAAAACCCATGGCTCTGCCCAATACGCCCGAAACTCCTCCTCCAGTGGCTGGGGGTGATACGACTGCACCAACAGTCCCTGCCGCCCCTGCTGCCATCCCCAAGGTGGTGCCGATGAAAGACTGCACGGCGGTGGAGCCGATGAAGTAGCCCGTCAAAGTGGGCACCATGCAGTACAGGATGATGAAGGCGACGGACATCACCAGGAACTGCGCATCGTTGTAGGTCTGGCCGATGGTCACCATGCCGCCCAGCACCCCTCCCTCGGTGGTGTTCTGGTTTGCGAAGTTGGTGTAGATCAAATCGAGCAGGTTCATGGTCAGCGCCCAGAACTGCACCGCGATGAAGTTCTGGAGCCACTTGCCGGCCAGGCCGGAGAATGCCGGCACCACGGAAAGGCAGATGGCCAGCGGGCCCACCACGTAGAGGAAGCCCAGCACGAACTGCCGGATGAAGAGCACGATCTGGCGGATAAACAGGACGGTGGTCGTGGTGAAAAACTCCGTGATCAGGTTCATGAGGGAGAAGTTGGCGATGCTGTGGTAGATTTTGGAGTACCAGGCGCCGCCCTGCTCCACGACGTCCGCCGGGGCCACCGTGTCCGCCTGGGCCGCCGCCACAATCCCGGGTGGCGCCGTCAGTTTCTGCAGGGCCTCCCCCACGTTCCCCGAGCCGTCAAAAAGCTGGGTGACCCCTTTTATCCCCGCCCCCAGGATATGGGTCAGGTCCCGGTAGAAAAAGAGCAGGAGGAAGAGGGCCAGCGCCTTGACCACCGGTGAGAGGTCCATCTGCAGGCCATAGCCGGACAGGTAGCCCCGCCCGATGGAAACGATCAGGGCAATGCTCATGAACGTGGGCGTGATGAACCGGCAGATGGCCAGCACCGTCTCCAGCGACTCGTCACAGGCCCTCAGGAACCCGTCATTGATTCCATGGGCGACGAAAAGTAGTTGTGTCTCCATCTCATTTCCCCAATAGGCCCGCCCGCTTGTCTTCCGTGAACTGCTCCACGGCGTAGTCCAGGCGCTGCTCGGTATAGGTTTCGAACACCGGCAGTCCGCCTTCCATCCTGACATTCCCGTACCGGTCACGGGCAAACCGGCGGCGCTGCTGCTGGTAGCGCTTCACCAGCCGGTTCAAATGGTTCCGTTCGGCCGGCTTGGAGCTCAGGACGGCGCTCAGCTCCGGGGACGCCTCCAGCACGTACACCTTCCCTTTCGACCCCTGCTTGATGAAAAACTCCCGGAATTCCGACGTGGACCGGACGGATCGGATCAGGTCCATTTCGTGGTCCGTGAGCCCCAGTGGGATCTGCAACTGGGCGAGGGAATCCGGGTTGGCGTGCCGCAGGATGATCTTCGTCGAGCTGTTGTTGATCAGGGCATAGCCGATCCGGCTTTCGACGATTTCCCCGATCCCCTGCGTGATGATGGTGATGGAGCCGTTCGTTTTCCGGATCGTGCGGTACATGGAGACGATGAACTCCTCCATCACCCCGCCGGAGAGCATGGCCCACGCCTCGTCCAGGGCGATGTATTTGATGTCGTCCGGGAACTTGCGGAACAGGTCCAGCGACAGCTCCGTGATGAGCATGGCCACCACCGGGTAGAGGTCGGGGTCTGCCTTCACCTTCGCCAGGTCAAAGCAGATGAGCCGGTGCTCCGAAAGCTCCACCTCCTGCCGGGCGTTGAGGACCTTCTCGTACCGGCCGCCCTCGGTGAACTGCGCCAGCACCAGGAAGAACTGGTGGAGGTCGAAATACGCCATGTCCTTCCTGTACTGCTCCCGCATCTCCCCCTTCCCGTCGGGGTGTTCCGCGGGGCGGCGCATGTCGTCGTCAAACCTCCGCACAAAGCGCAGGAAGCCCGCCATGCCCGGCATTTCCCCTTCGCCCTGGCTTCCGTCGCCTTCCCCGTTGAGGTACTTGTAGTACTGGATCAGGAAACGGCTCAGGATTGCCCTCTCGGGTTTGCTCAGGGGGGCACTGTCCCCGCCGCCCTTCCACAGGACGGCCAGCAGGGCCAGGTGGAAGTTCAGCTTCTCATCGGAGTAGCGCCATCGGGTGCCATCCGGGGAGCGGGGAACCAGGAAGGGATTGAACTCGATGGGGTTCTCCGGGTCATACTCAAAGTAGGTGTTCCCGAAGTCCGCCCCGTTCAGCGACTGGACCACGTTGCGGTAGGTGCCCCCGATGTCGATGAGGATCTGCCGGGCCTGCCGCTCGTGCCGCTGCACCACAATGTAGCCGAAAGTGTAGCTTTTCCCGGAGCCGGAAGGGCCGATCACGATGGCGTTCTGGTTATCCAGGTCCGTGTTGAACAAGTTCACCTGCAGCAGGTTCCGCTGCCGGTCGCAGAAGTATTCCCCCACCCGGTCCGTTCTGTAGGTCGCCGTCCAGTGCATGTGGCACACGCCCCGGTCCGCGCTGGTCACCAGCCACCTGTCCGGGATCTGGAAGGCGTTGCCCGGCAGCAGTCCGAAGTACAGCGGCAGGGACAGGTGGGACTCCACGACGCTTTCCATGCCGAAGATGCTGCGGAAAGCGGCCGTCGTTTTCTCGATGTTCTCCCGCCGGAGGAAATCGTTCGCCTCCCAAAGGAGCACCGAGAGGTGCAGGCCGATGATCTGTTTGCTGCCCGCCCGCACCTCGGCGGTGAACTGCTCTATCTCCAAGGCCCGCAGCTGGTTGTCCTGCGTGGCCAGCCGGGCCAGCGAGGTGTTCAGTTTCCGGTCGGTGTCCAGGCTTGAAAGGGCCGCCCGGGTATCCTGGAGGAGGAAGGCCTGCGTCAGGACATGCGGGCAGGGCAACGAGACGGTCAGGGGGTAGACCATCGGGGCGGTGACGCCGTAGCCGTTGCGCACCGCCGGATGCTGCTCACTTCCCTGCCCCACCAGGGAGAGGATCGACACTTTGTGCTCCCCCACCGCCAGGGTCCCGGCCCCGTTGGAGATTTCCCGCTCCTGCCGTTTTGGGACGGTATCGAACTGGAGGTTGAAGTACTGGTGATACAGGTCCCTGATCGCCTCCGTGCCCAGCCGCTGGACCTGCACCTCCCCGGTCCCGGCCAGGGCTGCGGCGAACTCCTGGGCCGCCGACTCGGCCAGCTCCAGGGTGTTGGCCACGCGTTCGAAGGGGTTCCTGATCAGGGATTCCCCCATCCGGGAAACCAGGGCGTTCAGGGCATTCGTCCTGACGGGCTTCCCCTCCACGGGGGCGAAACTCAGGAACAGGTAGGATCTCTGGAAAAGCACCAGCCTCTCGAAGAAGTGCTTGTTCATTTTCCCCTCGAAGTAGGTCTGTTCCCTTTTGTCTGCCCGGTAGGGGCGGTCATAGTAGATATCCGTTTTCTGGATGATGGTATTGACCGGCAAGGGCCGCATCATTCCCAGCAGGGCCTGGTTGAAGGAAGTGAAATCCTGAGGGGTCCAGCTTTCCATCTCCGCCGGCTCCACCTGGAAACCGACCCCTACCCGGCCATCCTTGAAAACAACCTTGTTGCCCTCGAAGGAATGCACCGGCATGACGGCCTCAAACGGAACGGTTCTTTCTTTTCTCATTTTTCTGCAAGGTTTTGGGAAAGATGCCGACGGCGATGCGCCGCGGCTGCAGGAAGCGGTAGGACAGCCAGCCTAAAAGGAATCCGGGGGGACGGGTCCTGGTGAGCAGACGCAGCACGGACAGGAGCCCTATCTCCAGCAGGAACACCACCAAATAGACAAGGCGCGGGACGGGGAGCAGCAGGTTCAGCAGCCCGAGCAGCAGCACCGACCCTATGAACAGCCCTACCACCAGGCCCAGGTCCATGAGGTTCATCCCCAGTACCTGGGCCGGTCTCTCAATGCTTCGATAGGAGCGCATGGGGGAAGATTATCTCACGCCTCCTTCCCCTCCCACGGTCCCGACCAGGTCATCCTTGAAGAACTGGAAGCCGAACCACAGGATCACCCCCCCGACGAGCCAACCCAGTGAGGAAAGGGCATCCGGGGCCCCGTTGATGAATTTCATCACCACCCGGATCAGGCCAATCACCAGGATGATGGAAAAGAGGATCTGCACGATGGTGATGATGGTCTCCTGGACTCCTTCCAGCGCGGCCGCGGTCCCACCCTGTGCCTGGGCCCGCTGCGCCATGGCCAGGCACAGGGCGATGGACATAGCCCGTTTTTCCCAGGGGGAGGCCCTGTAGGTAAGCGCCTGCAGCGCCACTGACTTTGTATTCTCCGAGAAACGGGCCCATAGCCCTGTTCCCCAACTTCTCTGTTTGGTAAACATTGGTCTTATAGGTTAAGGTTAATGGATAATAACTGTCAGGTTTCCCTGGGCGGGCGGTTGCCGGCGTTCAGGACGCTTTGTCCCCCGGGTCTGCAACCGTTGGGCCTCCAAGGAAAAGTTCTCCCAGTGCCTCTTTCTGGTTTGTCAGCTTGGCCCGCAGGGCGGCTCCTCTGCGGGCGCGGTGCGCGGCGACGGCCTGCCGGTTTAGGGAGTCATTCTCCGTCTCGGCCGGGGCGGTCACCGCGTTGTAGAATAGAGAGGGGGCAATGGCGTCATCCCCTTCTTCCGGGGTGGCCGGGCTGCCTTGGGAAGGGTCCGGCGGAGGTGGCGATGTTTCCTGAGGGAGGCCATCCTCGGGGAAAAGGCCAGACTCAGGTGTATCAGAAACAGGTTTAGATTGATCAGGGCTGCCTGGAGGGTTTTTCGCCTGCTCCCACGAGGGGGCAAGGTGCCCCTCTCCCATGATGGAATCTTCCTCCCAGGAATCTGGCTGGGGTTCGGCCCCCTCCAGCAACTCCTCTATGATATTCTGTATTCCACCATGTTCGGATGGCTCCGCATTGGGAATCGGATCAATGAAATCGCTGACATCATAATAACGGTTTGGGATACATTGGAAACGGTGGAGGCCGGAGCCGCTTTCAGGGGCCACCCTGCCTTTGCCATAAAATCTCCACCAAACCAACACTATCAGCAACAGTGCCGGGACGAGCACTAAACCAATAAGGAAGGTTTGATGCGCCATGGTATCCCTTAAACGTTCCAGGTAGTGAAAAGTTATATAAAAGTTAGTAAAATATTATTCAAAACTTATCATATAATTATACGTTTTACTACCCAAAGGCACAGTGCCTTCCGCCTGAAGGTAACAAACTGATTTTTAAGATATTGTTTTTATATCATTTGATAAATAATCATACATTGTAGGCAAATATTGACATTGACTGTCCATTTGGTACCTGAGCGCTTCCCCCGGCTGAGGTTGTGGATTGTCCAACACCCTCAATCATGCCTTCAAATGAGATCATAAAACCGTTGGGGTTCCCGGACCCTACCCTATTCGTACTGTATGCAGATGTGCTACGCTACATTCAATACCGGTTGAAGGTCTTAGGGCATGGGCAGCTGAAGCCTTTCTGTGAGCAGCACACGTTTCCCTACACCACGGTCGTGAACCTGAAGAACGGGATGCTGAAACGGAAGGAGCACCGCCTTCTCCAGCGCCTCCTGGCCGCCCTCTCCTTTGAAACCACCGCCTCCAAGAACCCGGTGGCGACGGGCGAGGAGGACCGCTACCTTTTTCTCTTTCCCGGGCAGCAGGAGCTGCTGCAGTTCAGGGACCAGCTGACCTACATCGACAGCCTTTCCAAGGACGGGCCCCGTTAACCCCGTTTTGGTCGGTACCGGGGAGGTCGGCGGGTTTACCCCATCCGCAATTTCAGGAATATTGTTTTTCACCCTATATCATCATGATGGAAAGGAAAGCATTGGAAAACGATCCCCAGGAACTTGAACGCTTCAAACAGGACATTGACCTGGTCGCTTATGCCCAATCTCAGGGCTATCAGCTCAAGTCCCAGGGAAAGCGAGGGGACTGGCACCACCTCGTCCACGACGGCGAGCACCTCATCATCTCCCGGAAAAACCACAAGCAGGTCTACCTCAACCCCGGGGATGACCGGGACCGGGGCACGATCATCGATTTCGTGAAAACCCGGGAAAACATGAACCTGGGGGAGGTGCGCCTGCATCTGCGGGAGTACCTCAACGGGAACCCTTCCCCCCCGCAACTCCCGGTGGGAGACACCGGGCCAATCTCCTCAGGGGCCGGTTCTTCCCAAGGCAAGGGGAAAGAGGGGCCGGATGACGAGGAAATCCGGAGGACCCGGCTGATCTCCGAGGTGCTGGGGGTGCGCAGGGAGCTGAGTGACCGCAGTTACCTGCATAGCCGGGGGATAACCGACGCCACCATCGACAATCCCGCCTTCCAGGGCCGCGTCTTCACCAGCCAGCAGAACGGTCACCGTAATACCGCCTTTCCCCTGTACAATGAAAAGGGGCTGGCCAGCGTGGAGCAGAAAAACAAAGATTTCAAGAGCCTGCTGGAATTGCCCAAAGACGGCATCTGGGTGTCCCACCCCACTCAGGGCAAGGGCACTCCCATTGAGCGACTGGTGGTGACGGAAAGCGCCATAGACGCGATGAGTTACCATCAGCTGAAGCATGACGGCAAAAACACCATGTACATCGCCACTGCGGGCACGGTGACGGAAAGGCAAACGGAATTGATCCAGCGGATCATCGACAAACAGGTGCCCCGCGAGATCGTGCTGGCGGACGACCGGGATGCGGCCGGCCGGCGTTACAACATCAACTACCTGAACGACCTGCAGATGGCCCGCTCCTTCCGGCCCCTGGCGGACCAGGAGGCCTACGGGGAAGCGGCCCGGCCGATCAGCTGGCATGCGACCCTGGGGCGCTACCATACGAACCTGCGGGTGGATTTTCACCATGCCTCGGCGCAGGAGGGGGAGAAAATCGTCCAGCCCCTGCTCCGGCAGGCTGCCCATCTCAACTCCTCCCAGGAGGAACCCAGTATCGAGGTGACCATCCAGCGGTCCACGGAGAAGGATACGGTGGTGAAGCTGAGTGCGGCCCGGGCAGACACGGCCCAACTGGAGATCCTGAGCCAGGAACTGTACCGACAGCGGGAAAAGCTCCGGCCGGAAACCGAGCGCCAGCCGGCGAATTTCATTCGGGTGGACTATCCTCTCTCCAAGGATTTCAACCGGGACCTGGAGCTGACCCTCCAAGGGCTCACCCCGGAGCAGATTCGGCAGCAGGCGCGGCTGGAAGAAACGGAGCGCCACCTTCGGGAACGGCAGCCCGGCGAGGCTGGCCAGGAAAGACTGCCTGCCGGCACCTCTCCGGCGGTCTCCCCCCAAAAACAGATGGAAAAGGAGGCGGGAACCGAAAAGCAAGCCATGGTGCAGGTGAAGGAGATCGACCGGGGCCATGGGGCAAAAGGAAGGGCCGAGGCTGTGAGGGACACCCTGGAGCGAAGCGGGGCAATGGTCGGGGACATCCACAGCATCCGGCAGGAAGGGGCCAGGTTCTCGGAGATGTCCGTGCGTTACCGGACAAACCAAGAGGAGATCGGAAAAATCTCCCGGGCCCTGGATGCCGTCGGGAACCAGAAAGGGAATTCTGTTCTCGAGCATCCTTCCGACCGGGCGGAAAGAAGGGATCTCGCCGGCAAGGCCAGGGTCGACAGAGTGGCGCAGCAGGAAATTGCCCGCTAACCCCTAATTGGGTCAGACCGGTATTGCTTCATTCCTGGTATTACGCCAAGTTGTTCACGGGACTATGGATGATGGGGATTCTATTCTTCAGAACCCCTCTGTGCATACCATCCTTCGCACAGCACCAGGAATGGGCGTGCCCTGGACCGCAGAACCCACTTTGTCACGGCCTTTTAACTTCCCGTGCTTACCATGGACACATAGAGGAGGCGCTGAAAGTCACCAGGTAGGGAAAGCGTGGGGCAGACGCTATGCCAGTAAGCTGCCGCATTCCAATTTAGCCTCAGGGGGGAATGTACCCGGAGGGAAATCTCCCTACGCGCCGGGCAAGGGATATTCCCGCAAATAGACGGAGAACGTGGTGCCTAGCCCGGGTTGGCTTTCAACCTCTATATGCCCGCCATTCCTCTGGACTATGTTGCTTATCATGTGCAGTCCCAGCCCCGTACCCTCCGTGGAGGCATGGAAGCGCTCAAAAGGCTTGAAAAGCTGGTCCCGGTGCTTTTCCGGGTCTATGCCCACCCCATTGTCCCGCACTCTCAGCAACACGTGGCCTGGCAACATGGTGGTAGAGACCCACACCTGTGGCTTGCGGTCGGGGGAACGGTACTTCAAGGCGTTGCCCAGCAGGTTCTTCAGAATGCTCTCCAGGTAGGCCGAAGGTAAGACGATCGTCTCCCCTTCGGCGAAGTCAGTGCGGATTTCCGCCTGTAGCTCCCTGATTACCCCTGCGAACCCGTATTCAAGCGCATAATAGACCTCCCCGAACCGCAGGAACAGGGCCTCAGGACCAGTGGTGCCCTGGTACCTCAGGAGTTCCATCAAGCCGTCGAGGGTAGACTGGAGCTTCTTCACTTCCCCTTTGGCCATCGCCTTCTTCACCTTAGAGATGGTGTAAGGGACGGCACCGGTCAGTTTGGTGATCTTCTGATAAGGCCTATCCAACATTGAATACTTAATCCTCAAATTCTATTAGCCCAGGAGCTCATCCCTGCCTTCCGCTGAGTCAACCTCCCTGCACGTGTATAGGCCGCCTGCCTTGTGGTTTCGGATACGGAACTTGAACTACATGCTCAGTTGCTTGCCCTCAATCCGGGCCAGGTCCAAAATGATGGTGATGACCGGCTTGGTGAGAATGTTAAGGTCATTTGAAGATTAACAAAGAATTAACCAGACAAAAGCGAAGGACGTTTATCTTTGGCTTTTACCTCCCCCTGTTATGTTCAATTCCCTACCCCTCGGCAGCAATGTCAACCAAGAGGAAAGCATCCCGGTATTACCCTATGGAAAATTCGTTCTGATCAAGGACGGAAGGATTATGGGGTACTTTTCCACCTATTACGCGGCTTGCCGCTACGGGTTTACCAACTGTGAAAAAGGCAATTTCTCAGTGGAGGAATCAAGGCAGCAGAATTGAGCCCCCCAAACCCCACTATCTCGAGGTTAGTTTACTTTTACAAAGCCCGTAATACGGACCAGGGAGGCATAGGTGGCCTGTGGTGGGGCAGTAGACGTGGAAAACAGGGCAAACCAAGTGAGCCCTTCCGCTCCACTGCCCGTAAACGGCATTGGATTGGGAGACCTGAAGGCTATTTCACACCCCACTTCTTCACCCAGCCAGGGTATGCCTGAAGAATCTTGTGCGGTGTATCGGTGTACCATCCATAGTTGTTTCTGCGCTCATGCCCGATCTCGGCAAGCGAAAATTTCATGACCCCGTCACGGTCGCAGAAAAACGGTTTTTGGGTATTCAGGTCATAGAAACGCGCCCATATGGCGGGGGCGGACCTGTCCTGTACCACGGTAAGGTCGCTCTTCCCGCCCTCTATTGTTTTTTTCTCCAGCCTTATACCCTCCACCTTGTTTTTTTCGAACCACGCCACCGCCCCCTGCACGGCGGCGATCACCTGACTGGAGGGATTCTGCAGGCCCATCAGCAGCTGCGTTATGCCGACCGACTCTGCCCCGCTGAAGGAGGCGAGTTCGTATTTGCGGGCATTGGCCGGGACAAGGGTATTCCTGTCGTGCTGGGCGCACCACACGGTCGGTCTCCCGTTTACCCTTATCTGGGAGGCGAGGATGCAACCGATGCCCTTGTCGAAGGCTTCCCTTGCTTTTTCCTTTGTGGCCCCCGGGACTTGCAGGGCCCGGTAATCGCCCTTGTCGCCGTGGATGTCCCGCAGGAACTTCATGATGTTCACCATCGCGTCGTCGTTGTAGGTGACATGCGAGGCATAGGCCACGCTGCTCCCCTGGCGCAGCGGGAAGAACTGGGGCCAGCCGCCGTTTCCGTATTGGGCGGTCAGCACGTAAGCGAGCCCCTTCTCGAAGGCGGCCTTATACCGCTCATCTTTCTGGGAGGCATACACCCTGGCCAGGAACTTCAATTCCGTGATGGTTGCCCCGTTGTCGAACGTGGCCCCGATTTCCTGCCTTTCTTTGGTGAACTGTGCTTTTTCCCCTTCAGTGAAGACATGGTGATAAGGTTTGTTTTTCGCCCATCCGCCGACTTCTCTCTGGGTAAGCAAAACGTTCTCCGCGACCATCCATGCCTCCCTGCTGGCGTACCACTCGGCAGGCATCTGGCTTGCCACCTGACTCCACCTCATCCCCAGGTAATCACCTGGTTTGACTGGCTGCTTGCCCTGGCCAACGGCTAAAGCTGACAGCGCTACATTCAACAGAGATACTAACAGGAAGTTTTTAAGGGGGTTGTTCATCATTTCAAGGGCAATTTAGTTTCTACTGGGTGTTTACTACCCTACCAGATATCCGATTATACATCCTTACACCGGTCGCTTTACAGGGGTAACCCAACTGATGGATATTCTAATCCTTACATGGACGCGTTTATTCCATCATCCACCCAATATACCACTTTGCGGTAAGCCTTACTTCAACAATTGTGTCCTTTCCCTGTTTGGGCTGGTTTCCTTTGCTTCCGTTTCGAGCTCGGCAGATGCATGAAACTGGGGAGGAAACAAGGTCCTTCACCCAGCGGTTAGCAGGTGGTGGGAGGCAATTGGGAGGGTGCGCCTAGGTTCAACAAGCCCATCCAGGTGCGATGTGACCTTCTGAGGCTACTGGAATCCTTGGACCTCGTGGAAGTCTCCTCGAATGGCCAGCCCTGATCAGCAGGTTCCTTAACCAGGCAACCTTTCCCGTGGTCAGAGGCCACCTTTTTCATAGAGGAACACAGTGACGGCTGCGTGGGCGGAGTAGACTGCGTCCTCGGCGTAGCTCTCCAACGCTCTCTGGCTGGCCTCCCGTAAAGCCTTGTCCGCCCTCAGGAAGGGTGGGTGCTGGTGTTGGCCCGCCTCCATCTCCCTTATCTGCTCCCGGGCCTTTGAGATCAGGCCCTGGATGGTGGAAAGGGAGACTAGCCCCCGGTCACGCACCTCCTCAAGGGATTGCTGGATCTCACGGAGTTTCTTGATGTCTCTTTCCATTTTTTTCGGAACACCTTTTCTGTGGCGTGCTTTGTGTTCAGGGAATAAACGTGCTGCTTGAAATGCAGGGTCACCAGGCAGGTTCCCATCGTGGATCGCCTTGGCCTTACCCCTGCCTAAAGGCGCCTTGGGACCTAGTTAAGGAAGCGACCTTCCCCTCCCTATACGGAGCCTCTACCCTCCAGGTAAGCCTGTCATTGCTCATTGTATACCTAGAGGCCCGGAAAAGCCTTTTGAAACTTATCGGTACACGATTCTCCCTAAGTCCCATATGCTGCGCTCCGTTTAGAATGGAATTTACTTCAAAACCTTTTGGTCTCTTGGACGAAGCGGTCTTCTGCGCGGCATTCAAAACCTAAATCAACCCGTGAATCGTGAGAAAAAGCCCTCCCGGGTTGCTTTTCGCTTTGATGCGCTCGGTTTTCATCTTGAAGATGAAATCAAATAAGGCCCTGATCAGCTTAGGGTCTTCGAGTATCTTCTTCACTAAAGCCGGGTCCTTGATCTCCAAGGTCTCCAGGTGTTGCCGCGCCGCTGCGAGTTTGGCATCGTCCACCGCTTCCTCAAAGGGAATGGGGATCTGCTGTGGGATCTGGTTTTTCACATACAGGCGGATGTCCTCGAAGTTGCGGCCTTTTTTGAAAAGCTCGTAGCTGATGCGCAGGTCCGTGTTTTCGTTGATCTGGTTCACCGCCGTGTCGAGCACATATTTTTTGAAAGCCGAGATCTTCTCGTACTGCTCCGGTTCCTTTCCGGCGGGATCCTTCAGGCTCAGCATCACCTTGAAGTTGTGGAGTGACATCTTCGGAGTCTCCCCTATGTCCTTCCATTGGGAACATATCTGGTAGATACGCTTGGCAAATTTACTTGAGAGGCTGAAAACCGCCTGCAGCCGGTAACTGGTGAAGTTATTCTTCAGGTCAATCAGATATGGGCGCAGGCGCTCAGAGATCTCCAGTTCGATGATTCCCTCCCCTTTGATGTACAGGGCTGAAGCCAAAAGGCCCACCTGCAGGATCTGCTTCTTGTCCTCTATGTGGTATTCGCGGCTTCTGAGGTTGGAGGTTGACTCGAGAAGGCGCTGGTAGTTCCAGGACCTGCCCGTCAGCTCCTCCAGGGTCTTTACCCGGAGTCGGTAGATCGTGCCGATTTTGTCGTCTTTCTTCAGCATGGACAACAAAGAGAAGATGATGTCCATTTCACAGGCGCTCATTTCGTACCTTGCGGTGGTAAGGGCATTATGCTGCCTTATCTCTACTGCTGATATATCAGATGATTCCATCGTTCGAACTTATAATCTGGTACAAGGTAGATAAAAGAAGATAGAAAAGAAAGTCTATCCTTTTTTTCTATCTTTTCGCTTACCAAATCTATCCAAAAGACTTACAGAGTCTATCCTTACGGCTAACGCTTTCTATCCTTTGGCTTACAGTATCTATCCTCTCTCTTACCATATCTATCCCTAAGTCTAGTTAAGTAACTAATAAACAGGTATTTATAAGCACTGCAAATAGTGTTCAAATAATTAAAGATACTACAAATTGTGTTAACTCAAAAAAGAGGGCGTTTAGGGTTGTTGGTCCCGACCGAAATTGAAGATAATCAAAATACATATTGGGGCAAAAAATCAGCAAAAGAAAATAAAGAGGATCAGATAAAGAGGTTAGGATTGCACTTTTTAAAGAAAAGATATAAAATAACTGTCAAAAAGATAGAATTTGTACACCCGCCCTCCTTCCAGTGGAAGCAAGGCGCCATTGATGTTGAAAGGATAGAAATTGTAAGCGCACGGTTTCTACCCCCCTATCGGGAAGCGGCCGATTTCCTCTAAAGGATAGAAATTGTAAGCCTTACCACCTGTAAAACCCCTGAATGCCGCATTTGGGGCGGTCGGGAAAGGGAAATCACCCGTTTTCACTTACAGAATCTATCCTTTCGGGGTATTATGGCCGAATATTCTCCAAATGAAGCGGTTAACCCCTCAAAAGGATAGTTTTTGTATCTCTTAGTAAGCAGGAAGCAGGCGCAGATGGGGAAATTTCCCTGCTGAAAGGATAGAAATTGTAAGCATAGGGAGGTGAATGCGGCCTTGAAAGCAGGTTTTTGCCCTAAAGGATAGAAATGGTAAGTCAAAAGGGGTAATTCCAGGCCTTCACGGCTCTGTTTGCCCCCGAAAGGATAGAAACCGTAAGCGCGTGACGTACAATCTCTATCCTTTCAGCAGGTCCAGGCTCTCCACTTCACTGGCCGGGCAAGCCGAGCATAAATTTTCTATCCTTTCCCTTTAAAGGATAGAAACCGTAAGCTACCGGTTCGGTAACTTACCCGTCTTGCGAAGGTGGGCCTCATAAAACTCAAACGCCGCATCCCCATAATCGCGCAGGCTCCGGATTCCCATGCTGGTGGGAAGGAGCAAAACGTTCATTTTGGCCCTCATGACCGCATCTTTGGACATTCTCACATGCTGGGTCTCGGAATCTTCCACCACTGGGGCTACATTTTTCTCCGGTTTGCGTCCCCTGCCCTTCCCCTGCCGGCTGGGAAGCGGAGCCGCCGCCTCCACCATTGAACTCGGATCTGGGTCAGGGGCGCCCAAGGTTTCAGTTTCTGTTTCAGGAGCCGGGTCCCCCGCGGCGGGCATGACGGTTACCGCAGGTTCATTGGGTTCCGGCGTTTTCGGGGCAGCTTCCCCACTTGCCTTTACCGCCTCCCCTGCCATCCCTGACCTGGCCTGGTTCTTCTGTTCCTCACTTAGGGTTATACGGGGTTTCTTGATGCTGAATTTATTCGGCTGATTCATTCTTCGCAGTCGTTAATTGGTGCACTGGTAACTCTAACTTTTCTATGATTTCCTCACAAAGGGTTTTTATCTCCTCACTCACTGTTTTATCCCCGCCCGCATAGCGCAGATAAGCTGGGTTCAGCAGACTGAAAAGGGTCGAGGGGCGGGAATACGCAGCCCGCAGCCCTAGGGAGGAGTTCAGGCGGGAGAGCCCGATCTCATCAATGTACTCATCCATTTCCCTGTCCTCCCTCCTATTCGTCCTTTTGGTGGAAAGCCCATAGTAGGCAAAAGCGATCCCTTCCTTGTCGGCTACTGATTTTATCGAGTGCAGAATCCCCATGAAATCCGCGGTTGAGGCCCGGTCCAGGTAATCAGACACCAAAGGAACGAATACCACGTCACAAGCCGTCAAGGCGTCGAATATCTCATTGCCGTCTGCCCGTCCCGGTAAATCCAAGATCACCAGGTCATACTTGTCATTCTCCGGATTGTCGATGAAATCAAATATTTTTGTCATCGCCATCGGGAAAATGTCATAAGGATAGTTCGCCTCAGGGTCTGTTTCCCTGAGCTGCTCCAGGTTCGCCGCATCCATATGGATCCGGGTCTTCACAATGCTTTGCTGGTAATCGCAGTCCAGCACGGCTATTTTCAATTTGTAGTCCACTGCCAGGCAAGTAGACAATAACAAGGTCAGGGTTGATTTTCCCGATCCCCCCTTCTGTGTTGCGAAGCTTACAATTTTTCCCATCGAAGAGTATTAATGAATGTATTTATATACATGTTAACAAATGTACAAGTTTGCTTTTTAATGATTGACTAAGTTAACTTATCACCAACTCAATTTTTAAAAATGTTAAACCTTTAAATAATTGAAAGTTCAACAAGTTAATCTATTTACACTTTAACCTGTTAATACTTTAACTTATTAAGTCGTATATAGATTGAATTATTAATTTATTTAAAAGTTATTCTTTTAACTAATTAACATGTTAACAATTCAACTTATTAATTATGATCTTTGTTACTACATTAATAAGTAAATACGTTGCCACTTTAAGTTGTTAATACAGGTATAAGTTTGCGTATCAATTTTTTAATATGTAGAAAAAGTTAAAAGTAAATATTTATATAAGTTAAGTTTTTGACTATTTAACATGTTTACATGTATACAAGGTGATATGTTTACACATGTACAAATATACAAGTAGTTATATTAAGAAATTGACTTGTTAACAAATTAATAAAATAAGTTGTAAAGGTGTTTAAATTTAAACATATTAAAAAGGTTAAATGTTGAGGTGTTTACTAAAACACATATTAACTTGTTTCCAAGGAAATAGATGCACAACTTAATATATGAATAAATTGAATTTTAAACATGTTAACATATTAATTAGCAACAATCACTAAACACAGGTGCTTGTATAATTGTTAACAAATTAACAAACATATAAATCAACGCGGGTATTTTGATGCGCTGTTCACAAATTAACAAGTTAATAATCGTAATTAAAAACGCTTTGTAGGTTTTTCAACGCTGCATAGTTCAATCATATACAAATTGAATTGTTAACATATATACATGTCAATAGGGAATGCACATAAAACCCTATGGACACCACTCCTGTATAGTTATCTCGGTTTAAAGCTTAAGGAAAGGCGCTCTGAAAATGTAAGTACCCAGTGAGGCGACTCATGGAAGATCACTTCGTTCAATTATTGGCCAATCAATTAAGCCTTAGCAAGAAGAGAATTGTCTGAGCAATGATAAAACACTGTATTTCAATTCTTTGTCATCCATTAGAATGGGTGAATGTAAATATGAGTTATCTAAATGGTTGATTTACAGGATTAAAATGTAAATACTATGTAGGTATGGGAGCAGAAACAACTAAAAAGACCGCTTATACCACAGTGCGCATGTCCACTGTCGCACATGAATCCATCGTCAGGGAGGCGAAACGCCTAAAGTTGAAAAACATCGAATACATCGATGCCGCCATCAGGTATTTCTCCTTGCGTGGGCTAAATCCGGTAGAGGTAGAGGCAAGGGAGGGAACCATTATCATACAGCAGATCAAAAAACTGAGAGACCAGCTCTTTGCTTATATGCAGGAGGAAGAAAGAAGCGTTTTGATGCCGATGTTGGAGAAGTTAATCAAAATCCGATTAACGACGGAACGTGTGTTGCGGCTGCAGGAAGTCTTGCTAAGCACTAAATCGGAAGAGGAACTGAAGGGAATAAAAGAAAAGGTGGAGCAACTCAGAAACCAAAACGAAATGGCTATACAAGCACAGGTAAAGAAGGTTGTAAGGGAAGCAAAAGAATATGCGCCAGGCAAAACACGGCAGAAGAGTTCCAGTATATAAACTTCAAATTCCTTTCTTGTGCTATGTATGTTAAATTGGTAAATCCTAAGATCCATGGCAAAACAGCATACAATAATAAAGGGAGTTGCCAGCAAACATTGAACTACCTGATCCACGAAGCCAAAAGGGAGGCAGGGGAATACGATATTTTCTTTGACCAAACCAAGGATAACCTTCGCCTTGAAATTGTACGAAACGCCATTGACAACAATGTAAAAGGACTGCGTTCGCATCAGGAAAAATTCTTTTCCCTCATCATTGCGCCTAGTGAGACCGAACTTAGGCATATCAAAAACAGTGACCAACTCCTGCGAAACTATACCCGACAGGTGATGGAACTGTATGCCTCTAACTTCAACCTTAAAGAAGGGCGACGGCTTCAAAGCAAGAACCTCCTTTGGTTTGCCGCAATTCACCTGGAGCGGGAGTACAGGGGAAATGATAGTGAAGTACTGGCGGGAAATGCCCGGGTAGGGGAGAGGCGCCCCGGGCTGCAGACACATCTCCACGTAATTGTAAGCGCCAGGGACAGGGAGCAGAAGATCACCTTAAACCCTGGCGGAAGAAGGGGCAGGTTCAACCTGATGAACTGGCAAACAGCCTGTGGGCGACAATTCGAGAACCAGTTCAACTATTCAGCCTTGGAGACAGAGAAGCTCAGGCCTAGGCAGCGAGACTCCAGCAGGGATGCAGCCCGGGCTAAACGGATAGGAGAGCGCGTCGAGGCGCTCAATCTGCTTCTGCCTAAATCCAGTAGGCTGGATGGGGAACAGGTAAAGCAAATCGCCGTATCCAGGCAATATGATAAAACCTTCTATCGGTCTTTGAAACACCTGGAGGAAGTGGCCAGAGAGGGGTTGCCCCTGCAAAACCCCTATCACCTTCTGCGCACGGGGAGGGAGAAGGTGGCGCAGCAAACGTCCTCGAGGCTACAGGCCCGCCATTTATTGCACGCCTTCCGAATGGCGCTGCAGCCAAGGGAAGACAGATCTTCCCATACGGAAGATATAGGCGAAAGGAAAGGTAAAAGAAAAGGAGAGATCGAAATTGAATAGCCAGCGTTATTCCTGGTTTGGGATCTACAAGTTGAATCGCTGGAGCTAACGCTTCTGATATGAACATTCCATCCGCTAAACCACTGGCAAACCAAGCCCAGAATTTAGTTTTAGGGCTGGCAGTGCTGATGTTTTCAATTGTCCTTGGGGAGTATTATATGTTAACCCATCCTCATGCCGTTTACCAGGCACGGCTCGAGGAAAAGGCTTTTCCGCAGTACGGGAGAAAAGATTCACCCACAGGTAAGCAGATAAGGAGCCGGAAAGAGAGCCTTCACCCCCGCGATGCAGACGCAGTGCCCCATCCTAAACCCAAATTGCGGGAAAGGAAACAGCGCCTAATGAACCGCCTCCTTTTGAGAGCCGCAGGATTCTATGACAAAGTGGGTGCCCCTATACGGTGTGCAGTATTGGTTGCCTCCCTATCCTTGTTGTCGGTGCAGAAACCCTCAGCCAGGAGACCGGGCCAGCCCCGCAGGAAGCCTTTGGGAAACAGGGTCAGGAAGCTAACCCTTCTGCTCAGCGCATTGGTTTATTCCCTCTGCGCGTACGTGTTGGTCTCCATCTCAGATTACAGCTTTCCATTTATCACCTACGCGTACCCCATTGCTTTGGCTGGGGCAGTTGGCGGCAGCTTCGTTTGTGGGTGGGTGATCGCGAGGAATAAGTCGCCTGAGTTCGGTCTCTCAACCGCGAGGAAGAGGATGGATTCGCCGAATGGATTTTCGCTTCCCACCCTGGATGGCGGGTTCATCAACGTGCCCAACGCTTTCCGGGGGAGTTTGGTGTTAGGGGGTGCCGGTGCCGGGAAGTCCTTTAGTATAGGGGAACCGATTATTGAGCAATTCGCCGAGAAGAACCTGGCGGGGATCATCTATGATTTCAAGTTTCCGGTATTGGCTGAGGTGGCGCAGCGTGCCCTGGCAATGGCCAGTATAAAAAGGACCATCGCCAAAGACGAGTCCCGGCAAGATGGGGGAAGCCCGGAAGTGCAGTTGCATGTCATCAACTTTCGGGACTTGGGGCGGACGGAGCGTGTCAATCCCCTGCGTGCGGAGGATATGCCGGTAGTCGCTTTCGCCGAGGAGTACAGCCGGGCCATCGTCCATAACCTGAACACAAGCACTATCCGTAATCCCGGGGAGTTTTTCTCATCCAGCGCAATAGCCTTCCTGACTGCGATTATTTGGTTTTACCGGAAGAACTACCCTCGGTACTGCACCATCCCGCATGTGGTTGCCACAGCCTTGCACAAGGATTACAGGCATGTGCTGAGCATGCTGGATACCGATCCGGAATGCGGGGATTTGGTGAGAAGCCTGATCACAGCCGTGGAATCGAAAGCGGATAAGCAAATCGCCGGGGTAGTCGCCACCCTGCAAATCATCCTGACCCGGATAAACAGCCCGGAGATGGTATGGGTCCTAACCCCGGACGAGGAGAGGGGGGAGGGGTTCTCCCTCAACCTCAACGACCCCGCGCAACCGAAGCTGCTGTGTATCGGCAATGACCCCACATTGAAGGATTCCTTCTCCCCGGTGATCAGCTGTATCATTACCGTGGCCCTGAAGCTGATGAACCAGCAAGGCAAACACCCCAGCTACGTTTTTCTGGACGAGGCAGCTACCATTTACGTGCCAGGGCTGGAAGTCATTCCGGCAACGGCGCGAAGCAATAAAATCGCCACCGTTTACATGAGCCAGGACCTGAGCCAGATGGTGGACAGCTACGGGCGGGAGAAAATGCAGGTGATGGTCAGTAATCTGAATAACTGGTTTATCGGCAAGGTGAACAATATGGAAACAGCGGAGCTGATCTCCAGGGTAGTAGGCCGTGAGGAAAAGGAGATGGTGTCCCTTAGCGAAGGGAGCAGCACGGCCGGGCAGGGGCGCCGAAACCGTAACCGCGGCCAAAGCGTCAGCTTCCAGGAGCGTAACCTGGTTCGGATCCAGGATGCCATCGCCTTGGGGCAGGGGGAATTCATTGGCCAGACCGTGGAGACAGATACTCCTTTCTTCCAGGGTTTCATCTCCCGGGAGGATGCCCCCAGGGAGCGGACGCCGTTGGAGCCCTTCTCCCATTTCACGGACCGCAATGAGATGGCCCAGGGGGCGGAAATACAAAGCACCATTGTGCAGGCGAACTTCCGGAAAGTGCGCGATGAGGTGAGTGAGACTGTGGAATTATACCCGAATTTATTGGCCGTGGGAGCAGAATAGGGAAGTTACGGTACGTGGCAAGCAATAAGGCATTCCCGTGGTGTTATTTATGGACTTTCCAGCTCTTTGGAATAGTTAAGTTGGATTATGAACTGGTGAGGGAAGTACAGGGATCTATTCAGTTCCTGTCTTAGCATTGCAACCTTGATGTTTTCTGACTTCCTTATATCAATTACCATCCCCTCCTACATGCGGAGAACAGCTCCAATAAGCTACGCAAATCAGGCCTACAGCAATGGGGAGTTCGTAAAAGGGGCAGCGGGTGGGCGAAGCACCAGCTACGCCGCCAACCAGTACCGGGAGCTCTCAAAAAAAATGGGAGTGAGAAGCAGGTACATGGGATCCATTTTTGTTGAACATTCAATTTATGCGTACCTTAAGGGTGCCACCAAGAAGCGCTACATGAGGTTAGAAGATTTTTCTACATACAGCAGGGAAGAGGTCCTGAGGAATTTCAAGGAGTTTCGCTATGTCAGGGACAACCAGTCGTACTTCCTCTATCTGATCTTTACTGCCGGGGCCTGCGTGTACGTGGGGGAGACCAGCAACATCTTCTGGCGGATCGTCAAGCACCGGGACAAGTGCGCCGATGACTCCATCATCTATCTTCAAGAGTACCCTGACAAGGACGTCGTGCTCAAGCTGGAGAAACACTACATCCGCGTGCTCAAACCAATGTTCAACAGCCGCTACTGCCAGGCTGGACAGTTGGAGCTGTTTCGTCTTTAAAAAGGGCACTTTTATCTTTCCTGTGCCTTGTTATGGGGGTTCCATCCCTCCAATCCATTTTCAATGGGAATTATTTGAAAAATAAAACCAAGAAACTCCGACTCTGATCTTCTTTTCAGGATGTGGGGAACACTGCTTTACAGCTTGCAGACTTCACCTTATCTTCTGTTAAATAGCTTTTAAACTTCTTAATGTATCCCAACCTGTTCCCTCCGGAAGGTAACCGGCAAAAGGTTGTGTCCTGGCATGTAAGGAAAACCGCTCCCAGGAGTTTTCGCAAAAATGCACGGACCTTACATCTGCGGGAGTCACTTCGAAGTAAGCTTCGTCAAACTTCCAACGATGGAATCTGTTGGCCTTGATCACCAGGAAATTCCCTGATGTAAAGCGTTGAATGCTGTCGCCTGTAAACTGCATTCCTTCCTGCTTGGGATTAGGGATAAGCCCTACCTCAGGGCTGCAGTGCCTTCGGAAACTGGTATAAAGTGACAATGCTCAAGGATTGAGAAGGGCCGGAGGACACCTTTGACCGTTGCGCTTTTCTTTTAAAAAAAGGGTGTTGGGATACAGCTTTGGGGGGTAGAAGCACTTCTTTATACTAGGATGATAATTTTTTAATAATTGTCCTCTAATAAGTGCTTTATTGAAGAAAATCATATTTATAAAGCTGTTAATGTTAAAATAGCTTAATAAATGGCTAATAAGTCAGAATTTTGAAAGGCTTTAATTCTCTTTCTTTGTAAGAATAAGCATAGGGATTGAGGGTAGAGGATAACATTGATTATTTTCCAAAGCTATCCACAAAGATGCTGCATGAAACTGATGTGTCTGGAAAATAACCTCTCCTTCTCATCTATCCTTTGATACAAGACTAAAGAACAAAGAAAATGGAATCAGCCAATAAGGAAGTTTCGCTTTTTAGATCAGGCAGCGTTCTGCCGTTTGTTCTTATCACCAGTCTTTTCTTTGTGTGGGGGTTGGCTAACAACATGACAGATACGTTACTTGCCGCCTTTAAAAGGATCATGAGTATGTCTGATTTCCAAACCTCCTGGATACAGATTGCTTTTTATGGGGCTTATTTCTGCCTTGCCTTGCCTGCTGCTATCCTTATTAAAAGGTACACCTATAAAACGGGCATCTTGGTAGGGTTAGGGCTGTTCATCCTGGGATCCTTGCTTTTTTACCCTGCCAGCCTTACTATGTCCTATGGATTCTTCCTTCTGGCGTTGTATATATTGGCCGGTGGTCTGTCCATTCTGGAGACAGCGGCAAATCCCTACATCATTGCGTTGGGGCCAGAAGAATCCGGAACCCGGCGGTTGAACCTGGCTCAGTCATTTAATCCCATAGGTTCTATCTCAGGGGTATTACTGAGCAAAGTGTTCATTTTGTCCCAGCTCAAACAACTTAGCGCTGAAGAGCGCGCCACGATGGATCCGGATAAGCTTGCAGCCGTGCAGTTAGATGAATTGGAGGCAGTGATGGCCCCCTATGTGGGAGTTGCACTTTGCATGGTTGTCCTTTGGATCTTGGTCAAAGTAACAAAGATGCCCAAAGCATCTGATACCGATTCCAGATTGGATCTTCTTCCCACTTTCAGAAGGTTGGCAAAAAGGCCACACTATGTTTGGGCGGTTGTGGCTCAGTTCTTTTATGTAGGGGCGCAAATTGGCGTATGGTCTTTTTCAATCCGCTATGTCATGCAGGAGTTGAAGTTGAATGAGGAGGCCGCCTCCAACTACTACATATACTCTCTGGTTTTATTCATGGTCTGTAGGTTTGTATTTACAGCGCTTATGAAATACATCCTGCCGAGAACCCTATTATTGGTGACCGCCGCCGCTGCGATCACACTAACGCTTGTGGTTATCTACGGTAGCGGTCTGGTAGGGGTATATGCGCTGATCGGAATCTCTGGATGTATGTCCCTAATGTTTCCCACCATCTATGGGATGGGACTTGAAAGCTTAGGTGATGATACAAAGATTGGCGGTGCGGGACTTATTATGGCTATACTAGGTGGTGCTGTGCTTACCTCTGTTCAAGGATATTTCTCTGACCTGACCCAGGAGATAAGCGTGGCATTCTATGTGCCATTGGCTTGCTTCATGGTGGTAGCCCTGTATGCCCTGGGCGCAGGTAGATTCGAGTCGGCTAGACAGAGAGCCAAAGACGATGATACCACGAAGACGCCTGTTTACAGCATCCTGCAAAATTCTTAGATTACCGAGATGCATCAGGATGGCTGGGTATTTTAGCCCATGATCTGGAAGACATGAACCTTTCCCCGGGAATATCAAAGTTGGCCTGATCATGGATGCCATCAAGTCTGCGGGAGCTGCCTAAGAAGGAGGTACCGCTCCTGTGGCAGATGTATTGGGCTATTGGCAGTATGTGCGTACGTTCGGGCTTTCTTTACTCTGTACGCCTGGCAATGATGTGGAATCCACTACCGGCCTGGCTGGGGCAGGATGTAAGGCGATACTGTTTGCCACTGGATTGGGAACGCCCACCGGCAACCCGATCTGTCGAGTGGTGAAGTTGTCAGGCAATACAAACTGGGCTAAACGGCTTCCCTATATCATAGAACTGGTTGCGGGCCCATTGTCCGTGGTGAAAAGACTCTGCAGGGATTTGGGGAGGAGTTCCCGGAGTATGTCATAGGCCTAGTCAGCGGAGAATACGATACCAAGGCTATGCTATGCAGTTGGGCCAGGTTGCGCTTTTGTTTCCGGAAACGCGGGGTTTCTCTTTATTTAATTTTACTAGACAAGATGTTTAAGTTAACAGGAAAAATTGCGGTTGTAACCGGTGGGGGAAGCGGGATAGGCAAGGCCATATCCGTGGTTTTCGCCCGCCAGGGAGCGGAGGTTCACATACTGGAACTCCGGGAGGAGTCAGCCCGGGAAACGGTGGCAGAGATACAGGAAGCGGGGGGAAAGGTTGAGGCGTACAGCTGTGACGTAAGCAAGCAACAGGAGGTGAATGCTGTTTTTGGGAATATCCCGAAGGTTGATATTTTGGTAAACAACGCCGGTATTGCCCATGTGGGAAATCTGGAGGGTACCACGGAGGAAGATTTAGATAGAATCTATGGAGTAAATGTAAAAGGGGCCTATAATTGTTTGCGGTCGGCTGTGGTGAAGATGAAGGAACAAGGAGGAGGGGCGATCCTGAATTTGGCCTCCATTGTTTCCCATGTAGGTATCCCGGATCGGTTTGCTTATTCCATGAGCAAAGGGGCCATTCATGCTATGACCATGTCTGTGGCAAAAGATTATCTATCCGCGAACATCAGATGCAACAGCGTGTCACCAGCCCGGGTGCATACACCTTTCGTGGATGGTTTCATCTCCAAGAACTACCCAGGCAAGGAAGAAGAAATGTTTCATAAGCTTTCCCAAACCCAACCTATCGGACGAATGGGAAAACCGGAAGAGGTGGCCGCACTCGCCCTTTTCCTTTGCTCTGCAGAGGCAGGGTTTATCACCGGCTGTGACTATCCCATCGACGGAGGCTTTATCAAGCTAAACAACTAAAGTCAATACATCGGAATCAAGTAATTTAAAATGAAACTATTCAGATTTGGTGAGCAAGGCCATGAAATGCCGGGTGTTATTATGGGAGATATTCAGTATGATGTATCTGCCTTTGGCGAGGATTACAACGAGGCTTTTTTCCAGAGTAACGGGTTGGAACGCCTGCAGCAGTACATACAGGAAAATAGAAGCCATTTGCCTGAGGTTCCCAAAGATGTCCGCTTAGGCTCAGCCATCGGACGTCCCTCCAAGATCATATGTATTGGGCTCAACTACGCCGACCACGCCCATGAGACGAATGCAAAGATACCAGAAGAGCCAATCGTCTTCTTCAAGGCAACCTCTGCCCTCTGCGGCCCCAATAACCCAGTGATTATTCCAAGAGGATCTGAAAAACTGGATTGGGAGGTTGAGTTGGGAGTGGTCATCGGTAAAAAAGCCAGTTATATCTCAGAGGAAGAAGCCTTAGGGTATGTAGCTGGCTATGTTTTGCATAACGACTACAGCGAGCGCGCCTTCCAACTGGAGCGTGGCGGACAATGGGTGAAAGGCAAAAGTAATGACACCTTTGCGCCGGTAGGGCCCTTCCTGGCCACCCCAGATGAGCTGGGAGATATAAATAACCTACGCCTCTGGCTAATGGTGAACGGAGAAAGTAGGCAGGATGGGAATACTTCCAACCTCATCTTCAAGATACCATTTCTTATTTCTTACCTGAGCCAATTCATGACGCTGCTGCCTGGCGATATGATTACAACAGGCACACCTGCGGGAGTAGGGTTGGGGATGAACCCACCTGTATACCTGAAGCCTGGTGACGTGGTGAAATTGGGAATTGATGGTTTGGGGGTTTCAAGACAAGAAGTCAAAGGCTATGCTGCGGATTGACGCACATCAGCATTTCTGGCAATTTGATCCTATCCGTGACAGTTGGATAACTGAGGAGATGTCTCTTATCCAGCGCGACTTTCTGCCTGAAGACTTGGAGCCTGTCTTAAAGCGGCACGGATTTGATGGGTGCGTGCTTGTCCAATCTGCCCAACCCGAAAATGAAAATGCCTTTTTGTTGGAGGCTGCCCAACAGCATGGGTTTGTCAAGGGAGTTGTAGGGTGGGTGGATCTTATGGCAGAGAATGTAGAGGAGCGCCTGGCATCTTATACCCATCACGAAAAGCTGAAAGGGTTCCGGTATATTCTTCAGGGGGATCCTGATAGGGCCATTATGTTACGCCCTGAGTTCAAAAGGGGGATTTCACACCTGAGGGAGTATGGCTATACCTATGATGTCCTGATCTACCCTGACCAGCTGGTGTATGCGGCTGACCTGGTCGGGGCTTTCCCTGACCAGCCTTTTGTGATTGACCACCTTGCCAAACCATATATCAGAAGCGGGGAAGTGGAGCAGTGGAAGAGGGATATAAAATCAATTGCCAGATATGGAAATGTGTGGTGCAAAGTATCGGGCCTGGTGACTGAGGCTGACTGGCGGAACTGGAACAAGGGCGATTTCATCCCTTATCTGGAGAGTGCAGTGGAAGCTTTCGGAGTGGAACGTCTCATGTACGGCTCAGATTGGCCAGTATGCCTTGTGGCGGGGGCATATGGGGAGATACTTGGCATAGTGGAGGAGTATTTTTCATCCTTCAGTAAAACGGAGCAGGCTGCCCTTCTGGGGGGCAATGCCGCATCATTCTATCATTTAACATAGGAGACAAACCATGGATTTACGATTGCAGGAAAAGGTGATCATTGTGTCTGGTGGTGCCAAAGGCATTGGGGAGGGGATTGTGAAAACATTGGCTGCCGAGGGCGCAACCCCTGTTATTCTGGGCAGGAACGAACAGGACAACCTGGCTACGGTGGCGGAGGTGGAAAGTAGTGGAGGCAGGGCTGCCCAGTTTGTGGCGGAGCTCTCGCAACCCCAGGAGTGTGAGAAGGCTGTCCAGGAGGTGCTGCGGCAGTTTGGGCGGATAGACGGCTTGGTGAACAACGCCGGGGTCAACGATGGGGTTGGTTTGGAGAATGGCAGTTATGAAGGCTTTGTGGCTTCCCTCCATAAGAACGTCATCCATTACTACCTATTGGCGCACCATGCGCTGCCGGCTTTGAAAGCCTCCAAAGGAGCCATTGTGAACATCGGTTCCAAGACAGCGGAAACAGGGCAGGGAGGCACCTCTGCGTACGCCGCTTCCAACGGTGCCAGGAACGCCCTGACAAGGGAATGGGCCGTAGAGCTGCTACCCTACAGCATCAGGGTGAATGCAGTGATTGTGGCTGAGGCATGGACTCCCTTGTACCAGAGCTGGATCAGCACCTTTGACAATCCGGAAACCAAGTTAAAGTCAATCATTGAGAAGATACCTCTTGAAAAAAGGATGACCACTTGCTCAGAGATTGCTGCCATGGTTGCTTTTTTGCTCTCCCCACAGTCAAGCCACACTACAGGGCAATTGATTCATGTGGATGGTGGCTATGTACATTTAGACAGAGCGTTAAGTTGATAAACCAGCAGGGTTACTTCTTTTGGTTTTTAAATCGTGGAAGGGACTGCAAAGGGATATCCATTCCCCGTGGCTTACAAATGCTCTGACTCTTGGAGTGGGAGCCCCTGTAAATAAAATGTTCCAAATGCAGGTGCCAGTGTTGGCAACTCCCCGCCTGCCGGGAAACCGAGTGCCGTGGCTTGTGCCATAGTGGAATCCCTACTTCTCGGCAAGGCTGGTGTGTTCCAGGGCAGTCAGCCACTTTGTTAGGGAAAAAGGTCTGCATAATGCTTTTCCAATAAGTAAAGCATGTAAAAAAGGCTTCTTAGCCAAGAAGCCTTGTCGGGAAGGAAGTATGAAATCAATCCAAGTCGGAGGGGCCTTTCCTTTCGGATCAAAGCTAAAACAAGGAAGACAGTTTAGTTAATTGGGTGTCAAAGTCCTGTTCGGATGTATTGATTCTGGTAAGACTGCGGCGTTTTGCCCATGATTCCTTTGAAGTTCTTATGGAAGCAACTGAAATTGTTGAAGCCGCTCTCATAACATAGTTGCTTGATACTCATTTTATTGGCAATAATTAGTTTGCAGGCGAAACCTACCCGTATTTCTGTAAGAAACTGGGTGTAAGTTTTACCTGTCCTTTCTTTGAAGTAGCGGCAAAACGAATTAGGGATTATGCCTGCAATACCGGCAATCTCTTCAAGGTGTATTTTTCTTTTGAAGTGCGTGAGGGTATGTTCGTATATCAAGTTGAGGCGTTCGCTCTCAGTGTCGGAGAGGTCTGTCATGAACCCAAAGGAAGAAAGCAGTTGAAGCCCATCTTCCTCCGCAATCACTGAGAGGCATTCCAATAAGGCTAGCATCCGATGAACACCTGTGGAGTGTTGAATCCTGCTCATAAGCTTTTTCACCTTTTGTCCTGTCTTGCCCTTTATCAGAATCCCTCTTTTGGCTTTGTCCAGCAACACCTTCAACTGTTTAGTCTCCGGTAGATTCAAAAAACGGTCTCCCCAAAAGTTCTCCCTAAAATGGATGGCAGTGGAAAATGCGACTGCATCATTGTTGTCGCACAGGTCCAATTCATCATATCTCCAAAAGTGGGGTACGTTTGCCCCAATCAAGACAATATCACCAGGACTGAAGCGCGTGATGCTGTCCCCCACAAGCTGCATTCCGCTTCCTTTATGTAAATGAATAATCTCAACCTCTGGATGGTAGTGTAATCTGTTGTTCATGTACGGGATTTTATTTTGACGTACACTAAATGAACCGGTGGGGTCTGTGTCAACTTTGAGCAGGTGAGGCTTCATGATCTACTTCATGTTAAAAGTACCAATTGAAATTTAGGATAACAGGCCTTGATGATTTGATCTATTTCAGAATTGAAAGCAAAAGGATTAGGTGCTGCTTGTACTGGCGATTTGAGGGTATTGCGCCTTTTTGCATTACATCGCAGCTTCCAGGATGGGAGGAAAACCACTGCTACCTCATAAACACCTCCTTTGGCAAACTATTTAGCAAAGACTTTATCAAACCTGTGTTTCGGGCATCTTCATAGGATCTGACTTGCATCATGATGGGTATGGTTTGCTTTCCCCTTTTGTCCTCAACCAGCTACAAGACCATAGGAGTGTTTTATGACCGGTGGCTTGACTACCCATGTGTCGAGATAGAAAGGTTGTCTTCAACATCAAGGCCAGGTATTAGCTGAAAAAAGGAACATGTTACAGGGATTTGGATTTCAAGAGGCAACTCTTCAAAGGATCCGGTTAATGATTTCTTTGTCTTTGGCAAAAGCTGCCTCTTTGATTGTAGGTCCGGTTTTATTGCCATGATTACGGCTTCTGGCTTTGTCCAAGAGGGTAGCATGTAAAACAGCCCCTGATGATATCCGAGATAAATATTTCTGCTAATTCTTATAAACAGGATAGTGCAGGACAGTAGACTGCTATACGGAACATATATTTATACTTAAATAACGTATTTAAGTTTGAATATACCTAACCTTTGTGTTCGATCAGCATCCTTTGTCTACTCTCCTGTCATCCGAGGTTCGGATTAGGGCAGTTCTGTTTCTTACAGAAGGTAAGAGGATAGGCTTGGGCAAGCTGCTGTTTTTACAGGATGGCTTCTTCGCTGCCCGTGTCTTTCAGAGTATGCTCTCCAGAAAAAAGGAGCGTCCTTAGAACTTCTCAAGGTGCTGATGCTTAGGGAGTCAAGCTGTGTAATGGAGAATGATAATCCGTAATCAATGATAAAATTGAATGTGCTATGGCAAATTTGGACAAAGCTCTTTTCAATGGGGAGTTCCTTGAAAGATGGTATCAAAACTATCATGAATGCAAAGCCTACAGCAGGGGAAATAAACCTGCCGCCGAGGATGTTGAGGATGAGTTAAAGAAGTGGGTATACATCCAAGGCCGCATCAGGCACATGCTCCCTCCTGAACTGAGAAGTAAGCTATCCGCTTTAGACATCGACTTTGAAGAGAAGGGCCATACCTGGGAGTCCATGTACAGGCAGCTAGCCAGCTATGCACAGCAGAATGGTCATGTGTGTCTGCCCTCCGACCAAAGGCATGAAGACCTGAAAGACTGGCTGATACGGCAGGTTATAGGTAAACGGCTCCTGGCACAGAATCAGTTTCAAAGGCTGGACCGCCTTGGGGTGGATTGGGGAATGTTTATAAGCAGGGACTACCAGTGGGAGCAAATGTACCTGAGGCTAAAAGACTTTCATGATATATTCAGCCATTGCCGCGTACCTCAGAACTGGCCGAAAGATAAACAGCTTGCCCTTTGGGTATTAGTGCAGCGCCGGATGCGCAAGAAGGATAAACTGCGGGAAGACCGAGAGCAAAAGCTCAGCAAGTTGGGGTTTGTTTGGGACATAAGGGCCGTACGTGCGTCCCGGTGGGAAATGTTCTTACAACAGCTGACAGCTTTTTACCGGGCGCATGGCCACTGCAGAGTTCCAGGCAAGTATGAAAAGCTAGTAGGCTGGATTGAAAGGCAAAGGCTTGCCAGGAAAAACAATTCGCTGTCTGTAGAACGTGTCCAGCGGCTTGATGAAATAGACTTTACCTGGAGCTGTGAGGGCGATAGGGAGAAATGCTGGGACAGTATCTACACGCAGCTCCGTGCCTACCAGCAAAAGCATGGGCATTGCTTTGTGCCCGTCAACTACAAAGAGAATAAAACACTCGGTACATGGGTAGGTACCCAAAGAACATTGGAAGCAAGAGGCAAGCTTGACTTAAGTAAAAAGAAGAAGCTGGATGAATTAGGCTTTGTGTGGAGCAGGGATGCGAAAAGCCAGTTGAATGCTGCCTATGATGCTCAATGGGTTGCTAATTATGAAAAGCTGAAAGATCATAAGCGGGTATATGGCTCCTGTCAGGTGTCTTTGAAGGTAGACCCGACGCTACAGCGATGGACCTGTTGGCAGCGGAGGCACTTCTATCAGGGAAAACTATCACAGGATCGCATAAGCCTTCTAAATGAGATATTTTTCCCTTGGAGCCTCCAGGAGGAATACTGGATGAAGATGTATAATGCTTTAGCCGCCTTCAGAGATAAGTTTGCCCATACGGAAGTTCCAAGTCAGTGGGAACCCAATCAGCCACTGGCCGCCTGGGTATACAAGGTGAAATCAAGCAAGGCGGAACTGAGCCCCCAGAAGATCGAGCTGTTGGATAAGCTCGGTTTTAATTGGACACTGATTCGTAAAACGGTGGTTCCATGGCATGACATGTACGATCGTCTTGTAAGGTTTAAGCAGGAACACGGGCATACACGTGTTCCCGCAAACTGGCCGGAGGATCCAAAATTTAGTAAATGGGTTTGTCGGATGCGGCACAAAAGAGGGAAACTTGATCCAGGGCGAATCTCTCTTCTGCAGGCAATCGAGTTTACCTGGAATGCTAAGAAGTCAACCGGTGCCCTGAAACATCATAACCAGACACAAGTTTGTTAGTTGAAATTTCATAGGAATCAGTCAAAGCGAGGGATTTATTCAGGTGGCGGTTCCCGGACAGTGCCTTTTGTAAGTGTCTAGGCAAACAGTAACCAGGATTGTTCTTTGTTGGTGCTGAAGGAATTCCTGAGGTGCTTTTTTATACTTAACAGGAATGAAGAAAGGTTGGGTTCTAAGGGTCTTTTCCCCATCCCTGCGACCTACAACGGGTACGGCAGCGGTGTAGAACCAATCGTAGGGGACAGTGAATCCGGAAACCGGAGGCGAGGCTTGCCTCTCCTATAGGTACAGTAGCAAAGCAATTTTCCGTGCAGGTGAATGCAGAAGGTAGGCTAACTCATTGAAAATATAAAGCATGAGCAAGAACAGGTATTGCCTGGCACTGGATTTGAAAACAGACCCAGTGCTGATAGGAGAATATGAGCGCTGGCATCAGGATGTTTGGCCTGAAATCAAAGAGAGTTTGCGGGTTGCAGGAATAGTAGAGATGGAAATTTACCGGATCAGCAATCGGCTATTCATGATAATGGAGACAAATAGCTCCTTCAGCTTTGAGCGGAAAGCAGCGATGGATCAGGCAAACGAGAAAGTACAGGAGTGGGAGCAATTGATGTGGAAATACCAGCAGGGGATCCCAGGGACGGTGGATGGGCAAAAGTGGGTCCTGATGCATAAGATGTTTTCACTGTAGGCAGGAAAACTGAAATCTATGTCCCAGCTGATTGACAGGGCGCCGCGCATCGTAGAAGGCTGTCTCCTCTCCTTCCGCCAATCAGAGCAGGTTGCTTTTTTCGGCGGGAATGCCCGCCTATCAAATAATCTCTTTAAAAGGGAAGAATAAGGCCAATGCTGACACGTGTTGAATTTCAATGAATTAACTCCATTGCTTTAGATATTTTATATGAAAAAACTAGTTTGTGTTACTCCCGGTCAATTCGAATATGCCATAGGCGAACCTCCTAAATCGGAAAAAGGAAAAGCTGTTATCAAAATAAAACGGGTAGGTATTTGCGGGACAGACTTACATGCCTTTGAGGGCACGCAGCCATTCTTTGAATACCCTCGGGTATTGGGCCACGAATTGTCAGGTGAACTGGTTGATTTTGATAACACGCCAGGTTTTAACAAGGGTGAGGCCGTAACCTTTGTTCCTTATTTTGATTGTGGTGAATGTATTGCCTGCCGCTCAGGTAAACCTAATTGCTGCTCGAATATCAAGGTGTGCGGTGTGCATGTGCATGGTGGGATGGTAGAATACTTATCCGTTCCCAGCTCCTCGCTTGTGCATGGTGATGGACTTAGCTTTGATGAATTGGCATTGATCGAGCCGTTGGCTATCGGGGCACATGGGGTTAGACGCGCGGCGGTACAGGAAGGGGAGTATGTGTTGGTGATAGGGGCAGGACCCATAGGATTGGGAATCATGGAGTTTGCGCGTATAGCCGGTGGGTTGGTAATCGCTATGGACATCAATACTGATCGCCTCAACTTCTGCAAAGAAAGGCTAAAAGTACCCCATACTATCAACGCTCTTGACAACAACACAGGTGAACGTTTAGCAGAGATAACAAACGGCAATATGCCTACTGTTGTAATAGACGCCACGGGAAGCTCAAAAGCGATAAACAACGGGTTCCAATATATGGCGCATGGAGCAAGGTATGTGTTGGTGGGCTTGCAGAGAGGAGATATTTGCTTTAGCCACCCAGAGTTTCATAAGCGTGAGTCTACCCTGATGAGCAGCCGCAATGCTACCCGTGAGGACTTTGAACATGTGGTTGCCTCTATGAAATCTGGATTGATTAACCCTACGACCTATATCACACACAGAGTTGATTTTGACCAAGTGAAAGATGAATTTAGCAGCTGGCTTGATCCGGCAAAAGGAGTGATAAAGGTGATGGTAAATTTAGAGTAGACTCTGCCCGATAGCCTCGATGGCGTTTGTAACCCGATCTCCCGAAACAGAGGGAGCATCAGTGATCAGTAGAAAATGCGGTTCCCTATCAATCCAGCACCGTCCCCTTGACTTGGGGATAGGTACTTGGTTTGGATGCATCGATAGGTTCCGCTACAGCCAGGCCGTCTATGCCATACAAGCCCCGCTCGTGTTGTTTTTTCATTCCTGGTACCGCAATGTGCATTAGGCAGGATCACTGCTTTCTTAGATTCTCGCTTGTATAGCCATATTATACATGCACTATCGCCCCCCTTTGTAAAATATGTGGGCGATGGGGAGTTCCTTCTGGCAGGTAGCTTATGTGTCTCCCCTCAGGCCATTTACTTTTCCTTGCGGAAAGGTGAGCTTCAATAAAGGATGAGTTTGCGCCAAAGACCCTCATTGTCATCCTTATGTAGGCGTGCGTGAACCCTGGAAAGCTTATGCTTCCTATGCTTTCCGCTAACCCATTTACAGTAGCCTTTTTGTCCTGCCCAACAACCTGAACCATCATCGGAAAGGAAGCGACTGCCCGTAAGGAGGATTAAGCTAAAAGGGTGTTTATCTAGTTTTAAAGCACGGAGCAGAGCCTTCAGCGCTTTTCCTCAGACTAACAAATATCTTGTAGAGCGGCCTACAAACATTGCAATGCCACCATCAGTTAAAAAATACCCCATTTAGAGGTAAGGCCCTGTTTCAAATTTTCGGGGCACAGGTATCGTGGAGCTGAAAATGCTAAAAAGCAGGATGCTGCAGGATACAACAGGTTGATATTACAGAAAATAAATTTTATATTTAAAAACAATTTTTATATATGTAATTAGGCTAGCCGGGGAAAACAGCCGCAGGGTGTAAGGCTCTTATTTCTTTTCACTGAAAAGCAGTTAACCTTATCCTATTCCCCTGGCAAGGAAACATATTCAATAATAGCGGTTCTCGCTAAGAAGCGCTGCTGTTAAATACCTAGTATAGAAAGAAGCAATCATGATCAAAAGCCCGGAGAATACAAACAAGAACTTAAACAGATCAGTACTGTTCCTGATTGTTATGTTCATGCTAAGTTCATGGACAAGCCTTTCATCCCTGGAAGGTCCTCGTTCCCTGAAGTGGTCCGAGAGAATGGCACTCTCTGTCCTGAAAAGGAACCCATGGATGACTGAGCTTCCTGGTAATACATCCTGGGGCTATACACAAGGGTTGATTTATTATTCTTTTGAAAAGCTTTCCCATGAAAGCAGCAATGGGCGGTACCAGCAGCTTGTGCAGCAGTATGCTGATAAAATGATTGATGAAAAAGGGACTATCAAATCTTATAGGACAGATGCCTTTAACATCGACAACATCAATTCGGGCAAGATACTCTTCGGCCTGTATGAGTCGACAAAAGATGAAAAGTATAGGTTAGCGATTGAAGGATTGCGGAATCAGCTAAGGTGGCAGCCCAGAACGACCGAGGGTGGTTACTGGCACAAACTGAAATACCCCTGGCAAATGTGGCTGGATGGTGCTTATATGGGGGCGCCCTTCCTGGCGCAGTACGCCAAGGTTTTCAATGAGCCAAAAGGTTTTGATGATGTAGCACAGCAACTAATTCTGATGGAGAAGCACCTGCGGGATTCAAAAACCGGGTTGCTGTACCATGGTTGGGACGAAAGCCGGGTGCAGGACTGGGCGGACCCGCAGACAGGAAGGTCCCGGAACTTCTGGGGCAGGGCTATCGGATGGTATGCTATGGCAATAGTGGACGTATTGGATTATTTTCCACCGCAGCATCCAAAAAGAGGGGAGCTGGTGCAAATTCTACAACGTCTATCGGTGGCCCTACAAACTTATCAGGATAAGAAAACAGGTCTTTGGTACCAGGTGGTTGATCAGGGAGGAAGAGAAGGGAACTATTTAGAAGGGTCAGCTTCGAGTATGTTTGTTTATGCCCTGGCTAAGGGGGTAAACAAGGGTTACCTGGACAAACAATTCAAAAAGGTGGCGGAAAGAGGATATAAGGGAATACTTGATCATCTGATAGAAGTCAAAAAGGATGGGGAAATCAGCATACACCAGGTCTGTGAAGTTGCCGGGTTGGGTGATGGCCGTGATGGCTCTTATGCATACTATATAAATGAATCAAAAAGAACAGACGATCCAAAAGCGACAGGTCCTTTCATTCTGGCCAGCCTTGAGTTAAAAAAGTAACGGCTTTGTCAGATAGGATGGACGCAATACCTGCTGCCGATAACGCGATAGAGCAACCTTTAATCGGTAGCACAGGGCAGAAGCTTGCTTAAGGTTGGTTTTCCGACGCCTCTGAACAGAAGTTACTTGGGGGCAGCAGTGCCTCTGCCCATATAAGCTAAAGTAAAATATACAATATCACCTGGCAATGACTTCAAGATTCCTATATACAGCAATACTTTGCCTGCATTGGGCCAGCTATTCCTGCGCGCAGAAAGCCGTAAAAACCTTCACCCATACGCAAAACAAGCAGGGTGCCTCCACCACTTACCAGCCTAGTTGGAAGTCCCTGGAAAGGCACGATGAAGTACCGGAGTGGGTAAGAGACGCCAAATTTGGGATCTATGCCCACTGGGGAGTATATGCTGTTCCGGCCTACAACAATGAACATTACATTCAGCACATGCACAATGAAGCCGATTATGCCAAGCTGGGGACACATAAACGGCATCTAGCGGTGTATGGTCCTTTGTCAGAGTTTGGTTACCATGATTTCATACCTGAATTCAAGGGGGAAAAATTCAGTGCGGAGGAATGGGCTGACTTGTTTGTCAAAGGGGGGGCTCGTTTTGCGGGTCCTGTAGCAGAGCACCATGATGGTTTCGCCATGTGGGACAGTGAGGTAACGCCGTTCAATGCAAAGGACATGGGGCCTAAACGGGATATTGTGGGCGAATTGGAAAAGGCTATCCGAAAGAGGGGGTTGAAGTTTTTCACCTCACTGCATCATGAGCTGAATTATACAAACGTAAAAGTGAAACCTACCTGGGAGGCCGCCGACCCGAAGTATGCCAAATTATACGGTTCTCCGATGCCTGAAAAGGAGTGGCAGCAAATGTGGCTGGATAAATGCCTGGAAGTAGTAAATAAGTATCACCCAGACATGATCTACCATGATGCCTGGCTGGAACAGGTGGATGAGGAAAAAATCAGAACTTACCTGGCACACTACTTCAACGAAGCAGCGTCCAGAAACCAGGAGGTGACTGTCACCTCAAAAGGAGGGGACATCCCCTACAACGTCGGAATGGAGGATCATGAGAATTCCAATCCGGAGCAGATCAGCAAAAGCCCCTTTCTGAGTGACTATTCAATCGGTGAGGGGTTCTCCTTTTCCTGGGGGTATACCGAGGGGATGGGAATCAGGACAGCAAAGGATATTGTGCATAAGCTCGTAGAAATAGTAAGTAACAACGGACAGATGCTGTTAAACCTGTCGCCAAAGGCAGATGGTACAATTCCTGAGGATCAGAGACAGGTAGTGACAAAAATAGGCATGTGGCTCTGGACTTTCGGGGAAGCCATTTATGAAACACGCCCGTTTAGGGTCAGTGGCGAGAAAACCGAAGGAGGGAAGCGGGTCCATTACACCCAAAAGGGGAAAGATGTATACATCATATTCCTGGACTGGCCTGGCGGTGAGGGGGAAATGACCACCCAAAAAGATATGCCGGTCAGCTTGAAGCAACTGACAGCAGGGAATCTGAATGGGAAAGTGAAGGCGGTAACCCTGCTGGGTTTGAAAAAGCTTGAGAATATTCCCTTCAATGCCACCAGTCAGGGACTAACGATCACCATACCGGCGAAAACACGTGTGCCTTCCGAAATTGCCCATGTATTCAAAGTTGAAATAGAGTAGGAGCTTAGGCCATGAGAATACACAAAAAATATGTATTTCCCGTTGCGGCCGTTGCGTGCTGCTTCTTTTTCGCCATGGGGAACCCTTCCGGGGAAGGCATGGGAAAAGGGGGCGATAACGTAAAGAATGCCATTTACGCCCGGAAAGGCACCCCACAGGTGGCTGCCTGGAAAGCTGCCTCCTTTGAAATCGCGGTTCCAGGCTATGTTACTTTTCCAACCACAGCCTATGGGCATGTGTTCTCCGGGAGAAAGCATAACATTGTGCGGGTAGCACAGGAAATAAAGGGGCTCACGGGGGTACAACTTCCTGCCGAGCAGTATGAGAGCGGGGCGTATACACCGCTAAGGCTAAAGTTCAAGGAACCGGTGAAGGTGCTGGTAGGCACCTTTCAGGGGGAGGACAGAAAAGCTTTCCGGCAGGTAAGTGGTGGAGGCGGCCGGCAACTGGTTCTGGAAAACGGCCTTACCGTTACTGGCTTGCCGCCTGTTGACGTCTATGCTATTCCTTACCCTAAAGGAACCCATGTCATCAACCCGGAAGGTAAGGGGTTGTTCACAATAGTAGGGGTGGTAAAAGCCGACCAACAACTTACATATCGCAATGCAGAACTGCCCGATGGCAGACAATGGAACCCCACCTATATAGTAGAAGGTTTTTCTGACGAAAGTCCATTATTTGACGTTGTTGGCGGGCCGGGAAAACCAGTGGTGGAGGAAGGAATGCCTGGTACGGAGGGAATACAAGGTGGCTTTGAGGGTGGGCGTTGTGTGAAAATAGGGGACACTTACCATATGTTTCCTACCGAACGTGCCGGTGAAATAGGGGTAGAGGCTTATTACGATAGGGTAAAAACCCGCATCGGCCACTGGACAAGTAAGGATGCCATCCACTGGAAGAGGCGGTCTACCATATACCAGGCCAGTGGGAAGTATGCCGTAACAGAAGATGACAATCCCATGAATGATCGGCGAGGGGCTATCTGGTCGTTTATGCCCGTCTTCAGTGAGCAGGCTAACCGTTGGTACGGATATTACCTGGCTTACACGGTGCACAAAGAGATAGAGCCAAATCATTCTTTTGGCCGCATCTGGAGGGCAGAATCCAAGACTGCGGGCATTGAGGGGATAGGAGGGCCCTATGCGGACACAGGTATCATCATGGAACCAGGACTTGATTCCCAACCCTGGGAAGGGAGGCAAGGCGTGGCTTCTTTCTTCCCTTACAAAGTGGGAGACCAATGGCTGGGGTTTTACAGTGGAGCTTACCCTTTTGCCTCCTGGAAAGACTACCCGAAAAAATCCGGGAAGGGCTGGTTCATAGGCCTTGCGGAGGGTAAAAGTTTGGAAGGCCCCTGGATAAGAATGGATACCACCGTAAATCCTGTGACATCCATGCATCCGTTTTTCATAGAGAACCCTATTGTAAGTCAGCTTCCAAATGGTTTGTACATAGCTATATTCGATGGGGGCCCTGATGGATGGGGGCATCATCTACCTAATATGATGGGGTATTCACTTTCTAAAGATGGTTACAACTGGTCCGAAGCCCGCTACTGGCCCATTGAAACCAAAGTGAATAAATGGTGGGACATTATGCGTACCCCCCTGTGCTTGATCCCCGAAGGAAACGATATCTATACTGTGGTGTATGCAGCTATCGACTTAAAAAGGCGATTCCATCCGATGGGGATGGTGAAGCTGAAGCTGAACAGGGAGGTGCTGGACACCAGGAAAAAGCTTTTGGAAAAAACACGGAGAGGGAACAACGCGGAGAGGTAAATCATGGGCAGGAGGCATGGAATCCCTGGTCTGTACCTGTTCTCCATAAAGCGGGGCTTTTTTTGCGCAAGCAGTGCAGTCCTGGGCTTCGGATACCCTTCCTCACCCGTAACGATCGAGAACACCTCCCATGAATCCTATCCAACTAACAGAGAGCGGATCTGGTGCAAAACCGGGATCAACTGCTCCTGGAACACTGAAGGCAACGGCAATATCGGTTATCATGAAGTTCCCCAATCAGAATAGGAAAACCGCCAGCCTCCCTGGCAACGGCCCACAGGCTGCACGCATCACAAGAAAACACCGGTTAGCGTGGCTTATTGTGTGGGGTGCCATGCTGCTGGCGTCCTGTATAAAACAGGCAGCTGCCCCGCTAGGGGATAGCAGCAGAAGAATATACGATGTAACCCAGTATGGTGCCGTAGGAGATTCTGTCACCGTAAATACAAAAGCTCTCCAAAAGGCGATTGATCATTGCCATGCGGCTGGTGGCGGTACCGTGCTGGTTGCAAACGGTGTTTTTTCCTCCGGTGCCCTTTTCCTGAAGGAGAACGTTCACCTAAAGGTGGACAAAGGGGCTAAGCTGAGAGCCGTGGCAGGCCTGGAAAATTATCCGATATTAGTAAATACCCGGATTGCCGGCATTGAGATGAACTGGCCCTCTGCCTTTGTTAATGCAATTCAGGCTAAAAATGTAAAGATATACGGAGAAGGCACTATAGATGGCTCAGGTTATTACTGGTGGGAAGATTACTGGACAAAGCGAGACAGCTTATCAAAGACAGTGCCCGGTGATTTGATTGATTGGCATGTGCCTAGACCCCGGCTTATACTTTTTGATAAAGTCTCAGCATCAGAGATACAGGGGGTCAACTTAAGGAATTCAGGCTTTTGGACAGTACATATCTGTTATAGCGACGCCATAAAAGTAACAGATGTGGTCATTTACAATCCTATTCTTGAAAAAGGTAAGAAAGCCGCCAGTACTGACGGGATAGATGTGGATTCCAGCAATGATATCATCATTCGTAACTGCTCTATCTCTGTGGACGACGATTGTATTGCCATCAAATCAGGAAGAGGATCCGATGGGCTGCGCGTGAACATGCCTACAGAGAATGTTTTAATTGAGAATTGCTTTTTTGGGACCGGTCACGGAGGTGTCTCCCTTGGAACGGAAACAGCAGGGGGAATAAAGAATGTAATGGTGCGCAACTGCAAAGCCGATGGAAACCAAGCCCCAATAAAATTCAAGCCTCGTCCCGGCCGTGGTGGAGTTATAGAGAACATCACCCATGAAGGCTGGGAAATTAAAAACGTGGGCACTGTGATTGACTATTCCTTTCGGAAAGTTGACGGGAAAGACTACCTGGATGAATGGCAGAATATCCTTGTGCCCTTCTATAAAGCAACTCCAAAGTACAGGAACATAACCATCAGAAATGTAAATGCCACTAATTCCGGGAAAGCCATCAGCTTCCTGGGCTGGCCTTTAGCGCATGCTGAAAACGTTATTTTAGAGGATATAAGTATTCAAGCGAAAGAAGGGGCAAGGTTTCAGTACGTAGATAATCTGCTGCTGAAAAATGTAAGGATTCAAACCGAGGACAAGCCCATGGACTTTGTGGAAGTCTATAATAAGAGACAACAATAAGGGGCAGCTGATTTAGGGGTTGCGAACAGGTATATATTAATTTATAAGCTTTTATCAGGGGAAAAGGCATGTCTGGCCCTTCTTAGTGCATTCCCATTGGGATCAGGGTTTAGTTTTCTTACCAGAACCATGGTGGAAGCGATGGGTCCTGGGAATGGGGAATAGTTGGGAAATGCAGGGTCAGGTATTCAGATACTTTCTTTTGTACTCAAGTGGTGTCATATTCATCACTTTCTTGAAATGCCGATAGAAGTTAGACACATTGTTAAACCCACAGTCAAAGCAGATAACTTCAGTGGAAAGCTTATCTTCCACCAAAGCCCTGCAGGCATGGCTTATCTTGATCTCTGTTAGGAAATCATTATATGTTTTCTTTGTCATCATCTTAAAGTAACGGCAAAAAGAGGTTATACTGAGATTGGCTACAGACGAAATCTCCTCTAAACTGATTTCTTTTTTGAAATTGGACAAGGTGTAAGAGCAAACCCTGTTCAGCCGTTCAGTTTCGATTTCATTTGATTTGTAAAAGACATGTTCGGAAGTGATCGTTTCTATGTCTTCTGTCTCAGCTAGTTCCTTTATCACCGAGAGAAGCAGAATCAGCCGGTCTAAATTTTTTGCTTCTACGGCCCTTGTCATCAAATCGGCTATTCGCTTTTTTGCTTCACCTTTGATCACAAGCCCTTTTTTAGCCTTTTCATATAGTTTTGGAATCAGGTATGCTTCTGGTAAGTTCAGAATATCACGCCCCAGGCAGTATGGCAGAAACTGAATGACAATCGCCTCCACTTTCTGCCTCGCCCCCCCCTGAAAGTAGTCTTCTTTGCAGCGCCACGTATGGGGCAGGTTCTCTCCCAGTAAGATCATTTCCCCGGCGGAAAAATTATCAATGTTGTCTCCGATAAACCTGACGCCTTCCCCTTTTATAATGTAATGGAGTTCCAACTCAGGATGAAAGTGCCATACTGACCCAAAGTCAGGCTGTAGTTTATGCATTATATTGAAAGAACTCTGCAATTCTACCGGGACCTTGTGAAAATGCGGCTTCATGGTTTTAAGATGTTTAAACTCTCAGTGTAATCTTTTGTAAAGTCCTGTCAGGAATTTAGTTTTTAACCAGGCAATGTTTGCTTGTTATTCAGAAACTTATTTAAGAAGGGTTAATAATTGAAAATATAGCAATAAATATGCTTTAACTCAACTCCCATAAATAAATTTTGAACTTACAGTATGTTTATAAGGGAAAATTCTTTTTATTAGTAAAATAATGAGTATAAAAGAGGGTTAAATCAGTTCCGGTGAGTTACCGGTCCCATGGTGCAATGGAGAGAATGCACCAAGGAAAGTTAACCCCTCAATCTGAAGGGTAAATCCAGTTTAGTTCAAGCGGTCTTATTGAAGGATAGGAAAATGGAGGATGGCGTCTTCCCTTCTGAAGATTGTTGTAAGCAACAGAAGGACACAGTGTTCCTTATTTCCATATATGATAATATCCTATAGTTATTGGAAAAGAACAGACAGTGTCCCCATGCTTTTTGCCGCTAATTTTAATGGTTCAGATTGGGCCCCTAGGTCCAGTGAAGCAACAAACATGATTTAGATACATGAAGAACCCCCCGTATCAGAGAAGATTAGTTGGCGCAAAGCCAAAGATCGGAGTACGTCCTGTCATCGATGGCCGCTTAGGCGGAATCAGGGAGTCGTTGGAAGAAACCACGATGGCTATGGCGCAGCAAGTTGCCCTGTTCTTTCACGAAAACCTTAGGCATGCGGATGGCACTGCAGTAGAATGTATAATCGCTGATAGTTGTATAGGCGGTGTGGCAGAGGCAGCCATGGCTGCTGATAAGTTTGAACGGGAAGGGGTGGGGGTGTCGCTCACGGTAACGCCTTGCTGGTGTTACGGCACGGAGACTATAGACATGAACCCTCACACGCCAAAAGCGATATGGGGCTTCAATGGGACGGAGCGTCCTGGGGCTGTTTACCTGGCTGCTGCGCTGGCCGGGCACAACCAAAAAGGTTTGCCCGCATTTGGCATCTACGGTAAGGATGTGAAAGATACTGGTGATACAACTATCCCGGAGGATGTACAGGTGAAGCTGTTGCGGTTTGCGAAAGCAGGGTTGGCAGTTGCTTCCATGCGCGGGAAATCCTATCTGTCAATTGGCTCAGTATCCATGGGGATCGCGGGATCAATCGTAGACGCCGGTTTTTTTGAATCTTTCCTGGGAATGAGAACGGAGTATGTCGATTCCATGGAAGTACTCCGTCGGATAGAGCAGGGCATTTTCGACCAGGATGAATTTGAGAAGGCCATCTCCTGGATAAAGGAAAACTGTCAGGAAGGAACAGACTTCAATCCTGGTGACAAGCAAAAATCCCGGAATCAAAAGGACAGTGACTGGGGGTTTGTTGCTAAAATGACGATCATTATACGTGATCTGATGATTGGCAATCCCCAACTCAAGGCGATGGGATATGGGGAGGAGGCGTTAGGGCATAATGCCATTGCGTCAGGTTTCCAAGGGCAGCGCCAATGGACAGACTTTTTGCCAAACGGTGATTTCAGTGAGGCGATCCTTAATTCCTCCTTTGACTGGAATGGCATTCGTCAGCCCTTTGTAGTAGCTACCGAAAATGATTCGCTGAACGGTGTGAGCATGCTCTTTGGGCATCTTCTAAGCAATACCGCTCAGATATTTGCTGATGTAAGAACCTACTGGAGCCCAGAGGCTGTGGAGCGGGTAACAGGATATAAACTGGAGGGCGTTGCAAAAGATGGCTTTCTGCATTTGATCAACTCAGGCTCCTGCACTTTGGACGGGACAGGCCAACAGCATCAGGAGGGAAAGCCTGCCATGAAGCCGTTCTGGGAAATAAGTGAACGGGAGGCCCAGGAATGCTTAGCCGCCACTACCTGGTATCCTGCGACACTGGAGTATTTCAGGGGAGGGGGGTATTCCTCTCAGTTCCTGACGAAAGGAGGTATGCCTGTTACCATGTCACGTGTAAACCTAATCAAAGGGTTAGGGCCGGTGCTGCAGATTGCAGAGGGGTGGACAATTGACTTGCCGGAAGAGGTAAATAACACCCTTGACCAACGCACGGATAAAACATGGCCCACTACCTGGTTTGTGCCCCGTCTGACTGGGAGAGGCGCTTTCCGGGATACTTATGCCGTCATGGCGAACTGGGGCTCCAACCATGGTTCCATCAGCTACGGTCATATTGGAGCGGATTTGATCACCCTCGCTTCCATGCTGCGCATCCCGGTTTGTATGCATAACATAACAGAAGAAAATATTTTCAGACCCAGTGCCTGGGCCGCATTTGGCATGGAGGCAGAGGGAGCTGATTACCGGGCTTGCCAAAGCTATGGAACCTTGTATTAACCTATGTTAAAATTTAAGAAATGAAACAGGAAAAGCTACCTACGCCCCTAAGAGGAATTGTACCTCCGATGGTAACGCCTCTATTGAGCAATGATGCGCTTGACGTAAATGGATTGGAAAAACTGATTGAGCACATTTTAGGGGGAGGTGTACATGGGTTGTTTATTTTAGGAACCACAGGAGAGGCCCCGAATCTAAGCTATCACTTGCGGCATGAGCTGGTGAAGCGCACCTGTGAGCAGGTAGCGGGGCGTGTGCCGGTACTTGTGGGCATCACAGATACCGTTGTTTCGGAAAGCCTCCGGCTGGCCAATACGGCAGCTGAAGCCGGTGCTGCGGCAGTTGTATCCGCTCCTCCCTACTACTTTACCCCAAGCCAGGACGAACTGGTCCACTACTACAAGCATCTGGCCGATCGGCTTCCATTGCCGCTCTTCCTGTACAACATGCCTTCCCATACAAAGGTGAGCTTTGCGCCGGCAACAGTAAAAGCAATCGCAAAACACCCCAATGTAGTCGGTTTGAAGGATAGCTCCGGGAATACCGTTTACTTCCAGTTAATGTGCAATGCCTTGAAAGACAACCCTGATTTCTCGCTGTTAATCGGCCCTGAGGAGGTAACGGCCGAGGCGGTATTGATGGGGGGCCATGGAGGGGTGAATGGAGGGGCCAATTTATTCCCCCAGTTGTATGTGGATCTGTATGAGGCAGCCTTAACCAAGGACTTTGAACTGATTGGCACCTTGCAAAACCATGTGCTGGAGATTAGCTCGCACCTGTATACAGTGAGCAGCTGTGGCACCAGTTATTTGAAAGGGGTGAAAGCGGCTCTTTCTGTTTTGGGCATCTGTAGTGATTTCATGGCAGAGCCTCATCAAAGTTACCAGGCAGAGGAGAAGTTGAAGATAAGGGGTTACCTGAAAGAAATCAAGAGTAACATGCAGGGGCAGTATCAAAGCACGGTTAACCTATGACGCTGCCTTTAGTAGATTTACTCGTGATCATCGCCTACCTAGTGGGCATGGTCCTGTTTGGGTGCTCTTTCTACTTTAAAAAACGTTCCGCCAGTGAATATTCCACGGGAGGAGGCAGGTTGCCTTCCTGGGCGGTGGGAATGTCTATTTTCGCCACTTTCGTAAGTAGTATAAGCTTTCTGGCCTTGCCTGGGAATGCTTATATGTCAAACTGGAATGGTTTTGTTTTTAGCTTATCCATTCCCTTCGCGTCCTTTGTTGCTGTAAAGCTGTTTGTGCCACTCTACAGAAGTATTGACAGCATATCAGCTTATCATTACCTGGAGACTCGCTTCGGTCCATGGGCCCGGGTGTACGGTTCTGTCTGCTACCTGCTCACCCAGGTGGCACGCATGGGCGCCATCATGTACCTGCTGGCCCTTCCCATGAATGCGCTGTTCGGCTGGAGCATACCAGCCATCATCATAGTGACGGGCGTCTGTGTCATGCTGTATGCCGTCATGGGGGGGATAGAGGCGGTGATATGGACGGATGCTGTGCAGGGAATCATCCTGATTGTAGGCGCCCTGGCTTGTGTAGGAATAATCTTGTTTTCCATGCCAGACGGGGTGACGCAGTTGTTCGAGATAGCCAGCGCGAGCGATAAATTTAGCTTGGGAAGTTTCAGTGCCAACGTGTCTGATTCAACTTTCTGGGTGGTACTGGTATATGGATTGTTTATCAATCTGCAGAACTATGGTATAGACCAAAATTATGTTCAGCGGTATTTTACTGCTAAAACTCAAAAAGAGGCCATATTCTCTACCTGGCTGGGCAGTTTACTTTATGTGCCTATTTCACTCTTGTTTTTTTTTATAGGCACGGCACTGTTCGCCTACTATCAGGCGCAGCCAGGACTACTGCCTGCTTCGCTTAGGGCTTCAGGGATGGCAGATAAAGTATTTCCCCACTTTATTGTACATGGCTTGCCTGTTGGCATAACAGGACTTCTGATTGCCTCCATTTTTGCGGCGGGCATGAGTACTGTTTCCACCAGTATCAATAGTTCTGCCACCGTTATCACAGTGGACTACTACAAACGCTTCTTCCACAAGAGTGCCTCTGGCCGCGAGTCGATGAAATCCATGTACCTAGCTTCTTTGGTGATGGGGATTTTAGGTATTGTGGCTGCCTTGGCTATGACAAGGGTTAAAAGTGCATTGGATGCCTGGTGGGCCCTGTCATCTATTTTCAGTGGAGGCATGCTGGGCTTGTTCTTGCTGGGGATTTTCTCCCGGAAAGTAAAGAGTTTTGATGCAGGCATAGGCGTTGTGGCAGGGATTTTAGTTATCTGCTGGGCTAGCCTGTCGCCAGTGTATTTTGCGGATGGGGATTGGGTGAGTTTCAAAAGCCCTTTCCATGCAAACCTGGCAATCGTGATTGGAACCACCACCATTTTTCTTGTTGGCTTCCTGGTTTCAAAGCTCTTCGGTGAAAACAGGATCTCCCTTTTACAGGATAAGTTTACAGAAAAGGGAAGGAATAAAGTTAGCCGCTGACAAAAGCTGATTGTTGCTTCCCAACAAATCCAAAAGGTAATGCAACTGACTTTACCAGTTAACCAAAAATGGTTTCGAAACTGTGCTGGCTCTGCAATCAGTAAGCCTGCTGGCGGTGTGGCATTCCTGCAAACCTAGTTAATCCATCAAAAAAAGACGTGTATGAAAAAGTGTGGTGTTGTCCTGGTGGGAATTATGCTATTAGGTAGTTCCCTTCAGGCACAGGATAAAAGCCTGGTGAATACTTCTGGTAGCTCTTTTGCTAAATTAAGGAGCGTGGACATGGGCGATGTCACGTGGACGCAAGGATTTTGGGCGGATCGCTTCAAAGTGTGCAAAGAGGCCATGGTGCCGAATATATGGCAACTATACAATAATGCAGAGGTTAGCCATTCATTTAGGAACTTCGAGATTGCAGCAGGGTTGGCCAAGGGTGAGCATTCGGGCCCCTCTTTTCATGATGGTGACTTTTACAAGGTGCTGGAATCCCTGGCTGCTACCTATGCTATCACCAAAGATCCAAGACTGGATCAGGAAATGGACAAGGCGATTGCCGTTATTGCCAAAGCCCAGCAGGAGGATGGCTATATTTATACCCCTGCCATCATTCAGAAAATAAATAACAAGGGGGCAGGTTCCGCTTTTCAGGATAAAGTGAATTTTGAGGCTTATAACCTGGGCCATCTGATGACAGCGGCTTGCGTGCATCACCGGGCCACAGGTAAATCTTCCCTGCTTCATGTTGCCATCAAGGCTACTGACTTCCTGTACAACTACTATAAAACAGCCTCCCCAGAGTTAGCCCGCAACGCTATCTGCCCATCGCATTACATGGGGATTGTGGAAATGTACCGTACCACGAAAGACCCGAAATACCTTGAACTCGCCAAAAACCTCATTGATATAAGGGGTTACAGCAAAGACGGAACGGACGATAACCAGGACAGGATACCTTTCCGGGAACAGAAAAAAGCCATGGGGCACGCGGTAAGAGCCAGTTACCTTTATGCCGGCGTAGCGGACGTATATGCGGAAACCGGCGATAAATCCTTGCTTTCTACCTTGAATTTAATGTGGGATGACGTGGTGCACAGGAAAATGTACATAACCGGGGGGTTGGGTTCCCTTTACGACGGGGTGTCCCCGGATGGCACTTCCTATGATCCGAAAGAGGTGCAGAAAATCCATCAGGCCTTTGGCCGTGACTATCAGCTGCCCAATTATACGGCACACAATGAGACCTGTGCCAACATCGGGAACGTGCTCTGGAACTGGCGGATGCTTCAATTGACTGGGGAAGCGCGGTATGCCGACATCATGGAGCTTGCTTTGTACAACAGTGTGTTGTCCGGGATCAGTATGAACGGAAAAGAGTTTCTGTATACCAACCCGCTCGCTTACTCTGATGACCTCCCGTTCCGGCAGCGCTGGTCCAAAGACCGGGTGGGTTATATCGGCTTATCCAACTGCTGCCCTCCCAATGTTGTCCGGACAGTTGCCGAAGTGAACAACTATGCCTATAGTATATCTGATAAGGGAGTATGGTTTAACCTGTATGGGGGGAGCAGGCTTGCGACGAAATTCAAGGATGGCTCCGAGCTAAAGCTAAGCCAGGAAACAAATTACCCCTGGGACGGCAACATAAAAGTTCGGTTGGACCAAGTTCCCAGAAAGAGGGCTTTTTCCCTTTTCATGCGCATACCAGGTTGGAGCAAGGATGCTAGAATCTTAGTGAACGGGAAGCCCTATGATGCTAAAACGGCGCCGGGTGGGTATGTCGAGGTAAGCGGTAAATGGTCCAAAGGGGATAACGTGGAATTGATAATCCCCATGCAGGCCAGGTTACTGGAGGCTAACCCATTGGTAGAGGAGACACGCAACCAGGTAGCCGTAAAACGCGGGCCTGTCGTGTACTGTGTGGAGTCGGTGGACTTCCCAATGGACAAGAGTGTATTTGACCTGGTCCTCCCTGCTGACATCGAGTTTCAACCTAAGCTTATGCGGATTGCGAATAGTGACGTCATGGGTTTAGAGGGGAAAGCGAAGCTTTCTTCCAGCGGCAACTGGGAAAACCAGCTTTACAGAGAGGTTGCCAGAGGTAACCAGTCGGTGCAGGTAAGACTGATCCCTTACTATGCCTGGGGGAACAGGGGCCATTCAGAAATGTCCGTTTGGATGCCTCTGAGCAGGTGATTTGCGCCAAACAAAAAAGTTAAACCACTATAACCTCCCTACGCGATGGATAGATGTTTTTATGCCTGGAGCCTGTATTTGTTAGCAAGCATTTGCGGTGCCAGTACTTTGCAGGCCCAGCAAGTGGCTTTCCCCGGGGCAGAGGGCTTCGGCAAATATGCTACCGGAGGAAGGGGAGGGAAAGTGGCGGAAGTTACGAACCTACAAGATGATGGGCCCGGAAGTTTTCGGCAGGCTTTAAAAGAGCATCCGGGTGAACCTCTGACGGTTGTATTCAGGGTGGCAGGGATAATTGAGCTGCAATCGGAGATTCAGGTTAAAAGGTCCAACATCACCATTGCAGGACAAACAGCCCCTGGTGATGGCATATGCCTGAAAGGGCATTCTTTCATTCTCAACGGTGCGAATGCGAAAAGTAAGGGCGGGAACCATGGCAATATCATTGTACGGTACCTTCGGTCCCGCCCGGGAGGCACCGCCGCAAGCGGCCTCTACGGGTTTGACATGGAAAACTGCCATGACGTTATCATTGACCACTGTTCTTTTAGTTGGGCAAATGAAGAATGTGCGGCTCTCTATGACACTGAAAATACCACCGTACAGTGGTGTATCATCAGTGAGGGCCTTTACAATGCCGGGCATATGAAAGGGGGCCGGTCCTACGCCGGGGTGTGGGGCGGACAAAAGGCTTCCTATCACCATAATCTCATCGCCAACCAAGTAAGCCGTACAGTAAGGTTCAACGGCGCCAGGGCCCATGATACCATCGCTTTGGTCGATTACCGTAACAATGTGGTATACAACTGGGGAAGAGAAAACGCTTGTTACGGCGGTGAGGTTGAAATACCGAATGGGCAGTCCAAGGTGAATTTGGTCAATAACTACTACAAACCGGGGCCCGCTACGCCACCTAACCTGAAGTTTGTGCACGCGAACTACACGGCCAGTAAAGCCAGAGGGGTGGGGGAGTGGTACTTGTCCGGGAATGTGATGAAAGGCCACAGTCAGATGACCAATGATAACTGGCTAGGGCTGGATCTGTCTGAACTGCCAGCGGGGAACCGGGGCCAGGCGAAAGCAGCGGCTCCTTTCCAGGTTAGGGTGAAGGTGCCGTTGGAGTCCGCAGAAACTGCCTATAAACGGGTACTGCAAGATGCGGGAGCTTCTTTCCCGAGCCGCGATGAAGTTGATGCAAGGGTGGTGGAGGAAACCCGAAAGGGTACGGCAAGCGGGTACGGAAGCTTCGGGAAAGCTGGGATCATTGATTCACCGGCAGGGGTGGGAGGGTGGCCCGCATATGATGCGGCGAAAGCCCCTGATGACTCTGATCACGATGGCATGCCCGATGCGTGGGAGAAAAAGCATGGGTTGAATCCAAACGATGCCGAAGACCGGAACGGCGACAGGGATAAAGATGGGTTCACGAATCTAGAGGAATACCTGAACCGCATATCCATAAGCAGGAAAAGTTAGGAAGCCACTAGCAGGAAGCCCCTGCATGGTGCCGACTACAGGCAAGAAGCTACCCGGGGGGATGTTCAAAGATACAGGTCCGTTGATACCCCAGGACTGTACCCGTCCCGTTTTACGGTTTTAACGCTGCTCCGCCTTTCTTTTGCGAAAGTGTATGTCAGCAAAATTCAGATATTGTTCCCAGTCATACCTGGTGACATCATGCTTACCTGACCTGATGTGGTACCCGAGACGGCCGTACACGGGTTTATTTACCTCCGGGAATCCCCCTGCAGGAAGCCCGTCAGTGCCCAGGAAACGGTAAACGGGGTCTGCTGCCTTGGCCGCAAGGAACTCCCCATAGGGGTCCGCCCCTTTGTCCTCCTCTGCACTGGCGATGTACACCGGGCGTGGTGCTATGAGTGCAATCACCATATGCTGATCAAAAGGGAGGGATGCTTCATTCCGGTTATACTTCCTGAAGTTACCGCTAAACCAATGGGGATTGCCTTTGTTGAGCCGTTCCACATCCTCTCCGTAATTGCGCTTTGATAAGGCAGCCCCACCGCCCCCGGATTCGTTGCTGATCACCATGGCAAAGCGAGGGTCCCGGGCACCAGCCCATAAGGCTGCCTTGCCCATCCTTGAAAACCCGAATAGCATTACTCTCCGGGAGTTCACCTGCCTGTCCGTTTGCAGGTAGTCCATCGCCAGGCTCAAACCCCAGGCCCAGGCAGCCATGGTGCTGAAATTGTCTCCCCGGTTCTGCAGCTCCGGGTAAAGGGCATGGACACCGTTCTTGAACCCATCATGCTTATCGGGATCTATATCCCCCGCATAGATGGTCGCCACACCATACCCACGGTCCAAAATCATTTCAATGGGCCATCGGCTGGCGGTGGCACCGCGGGAAGCCTCTGTAGGAAGCTGGTTGACAACACCGGCCCCTCCCGGCCATACCCAATTGGAGGAAAGCCGAATACCGGGGTCTGTATGGACTCCGTGGTTCCCTTCAAAGTTCAGCCCTAAAAACACGGGTACAGGTCCCTTCCCCTTCTTTGGCAGGTAAAGCAGCAAATCAATTTTTGGGCCGGTGCATTCCCCCGTCAGAAAAAGCGTTATCTGCTTTCTGGTTGCCTGGCCATTTAGCGCCCGGGGCTCCTTGTCAAAAACCTCAAACCGCATTTTTGCCGGGTGCTCGGGTGTCCTGCCATACATCTCCCTTTCCAAAACCTCGATTATCTCTGCTCGCCGCCTTGTGTGCCACGCTTGGGGCGTCGTCACTTTTGAGCCATCCTGGAAAACCAGGGGATCAGGCAATGTGTATGCCTGCACCTTTGACTCGTCGAAATTCTGAGGAAAAGCACAGTGTACTGGCGTAAGCGCAACCTGTAGCGCTACAATACATTTCAGAAGGTGTTTATGAAGCATTGTTAGGAATATTATCAAAGTGACGACGGTGGTAAGGGGGGAAGCCTACTGCAGAAAAGGATGTTGACGAAAGCAGGGGCACGCCTGCAAGAGCCTTGTGGTTCCTTCCCCTATTCCACAGGCCATAGCCTTTCCCCAGGTCCCAATGGGAGTACGTCGGGTAGGTGATCAGCAGAATGGCCCGGTTTCAGAAAGGCTTCCTTCCTTGCCTCCCTAAGACGGTTTCTTGGGTGCTGCCGTTTGAACGGTAACCGGCCCCAAGAGCCCTGCCTCCAGAAGTGGCTTTCCTTCCAGGCGGTAAGGAGCCGTGGTTTTCGTTACACGTTCTGCTTCAGGTAAGCTTTTGTCCCCTATCAGGCGATTGGCCCAAGTGTTGGATACCGCTATCGAAAGGAGGTTCTCGCCCGGTTGAAGCGAATGGCCTATCTCCACGCGGTAAGGAGCCGTCCAGGCAACCCCACAGGGTATACCGTTGAGCGTAACCTCAGCTATATTGGCCACATGCCCCAGGTCAAGCCAGACGTGTGAAGGTTTGCCAGCCGGTACTTTCCAATGAAATGATTTGGAATATAAGCCCGTACCCGAGTAATGGCGGATGTTGAATTCAGCATGCTTGCTCCAGTCCTGCAACTGATGGAAGACAACAGGTTTAGCGGGCCCGCCAAATTGGGGATCAAACGCAAGCTGCCAGGCTCCGTCGAGTGTATGCACAATGACTGGCTCCGCCCAGTTTTGACCTTCGTTTTCTCCTTTCTTCTGGGTGGGTTGCTGTAAAACAACGAACAGAGAGCCATGGGGAGCTAGTTGCAGCGGTAAAACCGTGCGTCCCCTTTCTGCTCTCCAGTTTGTTGCCTTCTGCACTTCGCCGGTCACCGGGTCCAGTAACTCCGGCAATCGACCCGCCGCCCGTAGGGAAACTTCTATATTCCGGTAGGTGTCCTGCTGATTGGAGATGAAGTAAATGTCTATCCCAGGTCCGGTGCGGTGCGTCCAGGCAACCCCACTGGCGTGTTGTCTTGATTTATCCTGTACTGTCATGTCCCGCTGAATGCCCAATGCCTCGAATGAGTCGGCATGGAAAGGGCCTTTTATCACCCTCCCTTTCCCTACCCGGTACATCAGAAAGCTTCCTGATACTTTGTCCTCTATTTCCTCGGGCTGCCCATCCCATAGGGCTTCGACGGTCTGCCGCAGGGCTACGTCATCGGCTGGGTAATTCCGGAGGCTGGGCGTATGGACGGGCCGGTCATTTACGACCAATGTCGCTCCCGCCTCCACCAGCTCCCGCAAACGAGCAGCTACTTCAGGAGTCATGCGGTCATTGTCCGGCACCATCTGATGCGCAGCGGGCAGCACCAAGATGCTGTAGCTGGCACCGCCCGGCAACACGATTTTACCGTTCCTGACCTCAGCGAGACGCAGTAAAGCATCCCGGTTAATGGAGTCGTATGCATAGCCGCGCAAGGGGTTCACCCAGTTTTCAGGATCAGCCATGTTGGCCGCCAAGGTTACACCTGCCGGTTTCTGACGGAGGGGCTGACCGTCATTGGCCAATCGTTTCGCTTCCCTTGCGACCATGTCTGCACCGAAGATACCCGGCAAAGTAGGTACCAGTCTGTCTGGCAGCAAAGCGCGTCTTGGTAGTTCTTCACCCGTGAAGATGGCAAGGTCAGCAACGGGGCTTCCCAGCTGGAGCAGCGCCTGGCAGCGTTGCGCATACGTAACCCAGGCACGCCCGGGCTTCCACCAGGTTTGGTCACGCTGGAAATATAAACCGACGCCGTCAAGGGTCATGCCCGGCTTCCGGTCAAGCCACGGGTTATGCACATACACGTGGTAAACAAAGCGGTTAATTCCGAGCGCATAGTTCCTGTCGCCCACTGCTTTCAGCATGGCAGGGTGTTCACTCCAATCCATGCGCACGGTCGTAAATGCCTCTGCCTGGACAATGGGTTTCCCATAAATGTGAGCGCCTGAGATTGCATCCAGCATGTCGTTCGGTTTGTCATGGGAAGGGCTGTTCAGCCAGAACTCCCCCATCGGTATATCGACAGCACTGTAATGCCGTAAGCCATCACCGGACATCGTCGGAGCCGTGTTTTCAGAGGTGAACGTACAGCCTTTGGCCCGGGCGAGGTCCGCCATAGGCACAAAGAAGTTGTCATGGATTAACTCCGAAATCGTTTGGCGCACATCGTATAGAAAGCGCTCCGATACATCTGCACTCTGAACCGGAACTCCTGCCATCGCAGGCAAGTACGTCAACAAATCATAGCCCCGGCGGCGCCTGAACTCCTCCCGGAATACAGGGGACCAATTCTGACTGCCCGCTTCCCAGCTGTCAATGTGGAATATCTTCAGGATGCGGTTGGCCAGTTCCGGGCCAGCCTGGCGAACAGCCTCACCAAACCAGCTGTCAAACTGAAGCCGGGCAGCCTCTGGGTTAAACTTATCACACTCCAGGCCAACGCCTGCTCCGCCGATGTAATTCGTATGTCCGGTGGAAGTATGCCCCATACGGAGGATTGTCCAGTTTCCGGCCGGTGCTTCCCACGTCAAATGCCCGCTAGCATCTATCTTTTCGGTGAGATCAACAAGCTCGCCTGTTTTTACGCAAAGGCGATCAGGTACCTGCTTGGAGGTGGTACGCCGGGCTACACGCCACACTTCACCCGTCTTCCCTTCATACTGATGTATCCGCGGTGTGCTGGAAAGCCTGATGCCACTTACCTTCAGCACCGGCTTCCACTTGGCAGCTTCCAGGTCTTCGGCCCCGGGCTCTGTCCCTTCTTTGTCGTATAGAAACCGGAAAAAACGGGCGGTGGTAGGTTGTATGGCATGCGTGGCGCTTGCGTCATAGTCCTGCCAGCCGTGGCGTGCAGGTTTTAGCTGCTCTACCGTGCGGAAGCTTTTCCCGTCGTCACTAACTTGAATGGTGAACCGGTGCGCCTGGTGGTTGTTCCCCTTTGTGGTAATCTTGATGGAGCGGCAAGTGAAATCCTTTTTGAAGGCGTACTGAATCCAGCAGGAGTTCTCACTGTTAAAAGTCTTTTCATTGCCTTTCACCACCAGGAACGTCGCGTCAGCACCTGGCACACTTGTCGTTACTTCAGGTACAGTCTCATCGGTGGACGACATGGCGCCTTCCGGTGTCGGGTAAGCCAGCACGGCAATGTCTTTGTAATACCCCTCCTTTGTCTCTGGCTGTGGCAAGGACCCCCTGTACCGGTTGCCTCCTGTAACATGCGTTTCCGTCCACACCACTTTCTGCATCGAAAGCGCTGGGGTGATCCAGGGGCCACCGGCTACTGCAAAGCCGTCACAGGCATGCATCCCAATCTTGAGGCCAAGACGCTCTGACTCATTCAAGGCATGGCGCACCAGATCCCACCATTCTGGTGTCAGTGTCTCTACTGGCGGGCTGAAAAGGGGAGGGTTGTCCGCTGGCTTTATTGGCATAAGGTAAGCCCCTCCAATGCCGCTCTCCTTCATGGCTTCCAGGTCGGCGGTAAGCCCCTCCCGTGAGACACTGGCCTTCATCCAATACCAGAACACCCATGGGAGTGCAGCCTCAGGCGGAGACTGAAAGGCCATCCGTAAAGCGTTCGCGGGTGTTTGGGTATAGTGGGTAAATACTGTCTTAGCGCAGGAAGACAACAGTCCGCTTACCGGAATGCCTGTCGCACAAAGACCCAGGCCAGCAGTACCTGTTCTTTTGAGAAATTCTCTTCTATTCCACTTGCTATTGTTCATCAGTAGGGATGCTATTTACATGGTTGGTTTCTAATGGACTCGGTAGCCTTCAAGGCCCCGCCTTTTCTGTTCTTTCCTCATGGCCTGGTTTCCCTTTTGCCGATTCATAAACCAGCCCAGGCACCAATGGGGAAAACAGGACCTACAACTCCATAGACCTGGGCAAGGGAGAGGGCTGCATTTTTAAATTTTTCTACCCAGGCTTTCTCTGCGCGGGCTTCTGCACCGTTTCAGCTTTCTGTTCACCCTTATGTAAAATGAAGCCTGACGCCAACCAAACGTGGGCAGTTATTGCCAAGGCCCTGCGTGTACCACCTGAATACTGTAGGAATTTACCAGTCTCGGTGAGGGCAGGCAGCACAAAGAAGCTTGGGGAAACACGTTGCCTGTTGCTTCGAAGGTAAGTGAGCATTGAAACTGGTTTTCTTATCCCTCTGGCTCCAGGCAGCCATGTTTCATCAAATCGGTAGCCGAATTTAAAGGAAAGATATTGATTTGTGAAATTGTTGTTTATATTCGAATCTAATGAAAAATTTATTTCCCAATAGCCAATTACGTCCTCTATATTTTAAATATGATAAGATCATACAGTAAGTTGATAAAAACTCATAAGAATGTAGAGGTTTAATGATTGATATTTGCATAGGGAGGATTATATGGGATGTTCTCTAAATCCATTCAATATGAACAATAATCTGCTTATGAAAATGTATTGGCTGTTATTCGGAATTTTACTGACTGTAGGTGTGCCTGCCTTCTCCCAGCATATAAAGAAAACGAAGGAAGAGGAAGCTGCTTACTTCAACGTCGTTAACCAGAGGGCCGGAAAGATTGTAGCTTCAATGAAGCTTGCGGACTCTGCAAAGGCGAAGCGCGTGCAATCTATCATTGCACAGCAGTATCAGGATTTGAACAGTATTCATGAAAGAAGAGATGCCCAGTTAAAAGCGGTTAAGTCTGGGGCAGAGGAAGGGAAAGCCATTTTAAGTAAGAAATCAATAGAGGAAAAGTCAGACCAGGACCTTTCCAAATTGCATACTAAATATGTAGCCAAGCTTTCGGCAGAACTCACCCCGGCCCAGGTGGACCAGGTGAAAGATGGTATGACTTACGGGGTAGTTCCTATCACCTACAAGGGTTACCTGGCGATGCTTCCTGACCTTGCCGAAGCGCAGAAAGCCCAGATCATGACGTGGTTGGTAGAAGCACGTGAACATGCCATGGATGCGGGCTCTTCCGAGAAAAAGCATCAGTGGTTTGGCAAGTATAAAGGTAAGATCAATAACTATCTTTCAGCCGAGGGATATGATCTTAAGAAAGCTGGGGATGATTGGGCAAAAAGGCAAAAAGCAGAAGCGTCCGCTAATTAAGGGCGGAACAGATGCTGTTTTTGAGCAGAAGAAGGTCGTGTGATAGGAACCTTAGGTAAAATCAGGTTGCAAGCCTTCTAGTGGAAGAGAGCCCATATTGGTAATGCCTCCTGATGCAGAGTTGTTGTTATCGTTGCTGTGTTTTGAAAGGAAGGTTTTTCCTTAGGTGAGGAACGGTAACAAGGTTTGCTTCATTACCTGGTAAAACAGGGTTGCCTCTTCAAGAATGCATCCAGCAGGGCTGAACAAGTGTTGCTGTACTTTGCCGGTCAAACATGCCACGGCAAGGAAGCAAGAAAGCCTGCGCTGGTCAAGCTTTTAAGTGAACTAAGAAAATTTATATTATATATAATAAATAAACAAAATAGGCAGCCTTTGATAAGGTAGCTCAGAGTCTTATTGCTAAAAAAGTTTGTATGAACAGAAACTATACTCAGAATGGAAAAAGAATCTAGAAATTATGCCTTGTTCGAACGGCTAACAAGAGCAGCCATGCTACAGGTATTTTTGTTTTCCGCCACCTTTTCAGGAGCTTATGCAATAGAGGTATCCTATGGTAGGGCTGTTCTTGCAAAAGGTGTAACAGTGGCTCCGGAAAGTAAATCAAGTGCTTTGATAGGCAAGTACCTCCAGGCCGGGCAGGAAAAGACAATTACCGGTAGGGTAACAGATGATAAGGGGGCGCCTTTGATTGGGGTTACTGTACTGGTAAAAGGGACTACGGTGGCAACCGCAACTAACGCTCAGGGAGATTTCAGTATTGCCACACCTCAAATCGGTGGTAATCTGGTGTTTTCTTTTATAGGGTTTGAGCCTCAGGATGTTTCCATCAACGGAAGGTCTGTCATCAACGTAAGTTTGGCCCCATCTGCCAATCAAATGGAGGAAGTTGTGGTGGTAGGGTATGGGGAGCAGAAAAGAGCCAACGTGTTGGGTGCAGTTGCTACATTGAATCCAGCAGAAGTACAGGACATACCCGCAGCAAATCTAAGTACGCTCCTGCAAGGAAGGATGCCGGGAGTGAACGTAGGACAATCATCCGGTAGACCGGGCGCAGGCACATCCCTAAGCATCCGTACCCGTGGTTCCTGGACTGCAGAAGAACCCCTGTATGTGATTGATGGATTTATCAGAGAGGGTGGTGAGGGTAAAGAAGCCTTCGATTTGTTGGATCCGTCTGAAGTGGAAAGTATATCTATCCTAAAAGATGCCGCTGCCGCTGTTTACGGGGCCCGAGGAGCTGGAGGTGTTGTTCTGGTGAAAACAAAAACAGGTAAGGCAGGAAAAGCGAAAATCAATTATTCAGGATCCTACGGTATAAATGATGCGCGTCAGGTTGTGGATGTCCTTAATGCTTATGACCATGCTTTATTGGTAAACAACAGGTTGAGAATCACCAACCCGACAAATTATGCAACTAACAAAGACTGGTTTACTGATGATGAGTTAGATCAATTTAAAACACTTGATCATAATTGGTTGGATGGTGCCTGGGGCAATTCATCCACTGTTCGTCACACTCTGAACATGAGTGGGGGGAGTAACAGGGTACGATATTTTGGTGGTGGGTCCTATTATAAGGAAAACGGAAATTTAGAAGGAGCGCAATACCAGAAATATACTTTAAGACTTGGGTTAGATGCCGATATCACTGATAATTTAACGGCATCCTTCAACCTAAGCTCCAACAATGACGTCGACAGAAGACCTTTCAACAGAGAAGATGGCGGAAACGATGCCATGGACGGTACGTTTGAGTCTTTGTTGCAGACCCCGCGCTGGATTCCTTCCTATATAAATGGGCTCCCTGTTGGATACAACCAATACCAGCATGCTTTGGAAATCACTAATCGGGGAGGATACTCCAAAAGTGAAGCCACCAGTACTGTCGTGAATGCAGCATTGGAGTACAAAGTGCCCTTTATCCAAGGCTTGAGCTTAAAAGGATCATACAACCAAAGCAAACGAAGTGCAGACGGGAAGTCCTATAGGCTGCCCTATGAACTTTACAGCTTTGTGATGAAGGGAGGAAACAACCACATTTTCACAGATGAAGTAGCCAGAACTACCACAGTGAAAAATGACAATAGGATTTCCTTTGATCACACCACCAGTAAAAATTATCAGTTAAACGCCAATGTGGCCTACAACCGTAGCTTTGGCTTACATAATGTAGGCGCGCTACTAGTTTATGAACAATCAGAATTTGAGTCGGAAAACTTCGATGCGCTCCGCGAGGATATCGTGGTGGAAGACTTTGAACAGTTCGGGGGCTTTTCTGCTGACAAAGATGATGTGAGAAGCGGTGCCGCTGCTAATGGTAGAATGTCTTACGTTGGACGGTTAAACTATAGATTCGATGAAAGGTATTTGCTTGAAGCCTCTTTCAGATATGAAGGTTCTACAAAGTTTCCCCCTGAAACTCGTTGGGGCTTGTTTCCGGCGGTAGCGGTAGGGTGGAGAATTTCAGAGGAATCCTTCTTCAAAGATAATGTGGGTTTCATGAATAACTTAAAGCTTCGGCTTTCTGCTGGGGTTGTAGGAAATGATGGAATAGGAAGTAGCCAATGGGTTAGGAGTTACTCCACCACAAACGGGGCTTATTTGGGAGGGTCCGGGTTAACAAGTGCAATCCAGAATAGGAATGAGGGGGTTGCCTCTACAGGTGTTACCTGGGAAAAATCTTCTTCTTTTAATGGTGGCATAGAACTGGGTTTCGTGAATAACATAAGAATGGAATTCGATGCCTACTACAAGAATACCTGGGATATTCTGGACCGGCCTTCCAGTTCCCTTCCCCAGTCTGCAGGGTTCAAGAATATTCCAAGTGTAAACTATGGGGAAATGGAGGCCTGGGGATATGATGGATCTGTAGGGTATACCGGAAATATCGGTAAGGACTTTGGCTACGATGTTGGGGTGAATATGTCCTGGGGTAAAAGCAAAGTTCTTAAAAAATACCAAAGCCCAGGGGTAGAGGGTACCTGGGAGGACGAAATCGGGAGAATGCCCGGTGGTGAGGTAGGTTATATTGCCAAGGGTATCATCCGGACACAGGAGGAGCTTGATGCTTTGCTTGAGGCCAACCCAAATTATACGATCAAGGGCAGAAAGCCGGAACTCGGCATGTTGGATTTTGTAGATGTCGGTGGGCCTAACAGATCCAATGAGCCTGATGGCAAGATTGATGGCAATGATCAACGGATCATTGCACCAGCAGTGGCTTCCTTAGGTTTCGGCATCAATCTGGGGGCATCCTATAAAGGGTTTAGGGTGAGTACTAACTTAGGATTGGGTGGGTTTGGCACTTACTCGTTTTACGATAAGGAAGCCATGAGGTCGCCATCAGCCACTTTGAATGGACCTTCTTTCTGGAGAGACCATTACAGTGCGGATAACCCCAATGCCGCTTATCCTGCTCCAACAGACTATGGATACAATAATGAGAGGTCTACTTTCTGGATGAGAGATGGACTTACCATGAACCTTAACATAGTGAACGCTTCTTATCAGTTTCCTAAATCAATAACGGAAAAAATTGGTGTGCCTGAGATCAGAATATATTTTACCGGAAGAAACCTGTGGAGGATTATCAATTCACTTGAGTATAAAGACCCGTCACTTTCAAGGTTCAACAGTTATCCAATGATGAGGTCCTTTAACTTCGGTTTGAATATTAGCATTTAATAAAGGTATAAGATGATGAAAAGATATATCGGTTATTTGGCAACTGTAATATTGTTAGGCAGCTGTGAAGATGTCCTGGACAAGCCAGACCCTAATGCAATTACCCCCGCCTTATGGAGTAATGAGAAGCAGGTGACCCTTTACCTGAACCGATTGTATGATCGAAGCATGCCGGCACAAGGCTTCGGGGCGAATTCGGCCAACTCTGACGAAGCTCCCGGAAGTGGGGATACAATGTATGGCCGTCTTACTATTGATGCTATTGGGAATTATAGCCAGCCCAAATACTTAGACATCCGTGAGATAAACATCGCTATTGAAGAAATAGAGAAAGGTAATCTTTCAAGGGAAGTGAAAGATATGTTGCAGGGGCAGGCACGTGTATTGAGGGCTTGGGAGTACTGGGAATTGGTTAAACTGTATGGAGGTATCCCTATGGTTTTGACGGCTCTGAACCCTTATAATGACGATTTGCAAATGCCCCGTACGAAGACGTCAGAGGCTATCAACATCATCATAGATGATTTAGACAAAGCAATAGCTGCCTTGCCTAAATCCTGGGGGGTTTCTGAATACGGGCGTGTCACAAGGGGCGCGGCGGCGGCCTTGAAATCCAGGGTACTATTGTATTGGGCAAGCCCCCAGTTCAATCCCAATAATGCGTCTGACCGCTGGGAACGTGCCTACACCGCAAGTAAAAACGCCAAACAGTTACTTGAACAGGATGGGTATGGCCTCATGCCAAATTTTGATCAGATATTCCTTGTGGAAGGCAACAACAACAAGGAAGCTATCTTCAAGAGACCATTTGATTACTCCACCAACAAAATTCACACTTGGGAGAACTCGGTCCGCCCAAGGGTGATTGGGATAGATGGAGGAACGAACAGTAATCCCACGAAACAACTGGTGGATGCGTTTCCCATGGCGAATGGCCTGAACATAACTGATCCGGCTTCTCGCTATGATGCGGTGCATTACTGGAAGAACAGGGATCCCCGTTTTTACTCTACCATTGTATATAACGGAGCAAACTACACGGTGGCAGGTGAAAGTGCCGATCGCAAGCAATGGCATTATTACTATTATACCAATGATGGCAAATTGGTGTCTACTGAAACCCAGAACCCTACAACAACAGGGTTTTATACCAGAAAAGCAGTAAACACAAGTATTGCCAAGGATCGGGTAAAGCAAACCGACACTGATTGGATTGAGATACGCTTTGCGGAGGTTTTGCTGAATTTGGCAGAAGCCGCCAACGAAGTGGGAAAAACAAATGAGGCCTACGTGGAGTTGAGTAAAATCCGCAGTCGGGCTAAAATCAAAAATGAGAATGGCCTCTATGGCCTTAAAGCCAATATGAGTACAGGCGAAATGAGGGAAGCCATTATGCTGGAACGTCAGATAGAGTTCGCCTTTGAAAATAAGCGGTACTGGGATTTACGCCGCCGGAATCTGTTTGAAAAAAAGCTGAATGGTACGCGTCGCCTTGGTATCAGAACCATCCTGAAACGTCAGTATAGCCATGCTAGTTTCTTGAGTATCAGAGATACAGTGAAGTTAGATACCAAATTTGGTACTTACTTTACTGTGGAGCCCTGGTTGAAAGACGATCAATCGGCTATAAATTATCCACAGCCTAAGTATAATTTCTTTGCTATACCCAAAAGCATACTAGATAGAAGCCCAGCAGTCAAGCAGACACAAGGGTGGGATAATGGTTCCTTCAATCCTTATGAATAAACCTTCACTCCAAGGTGGTGTAACTCCACACCACCTTGGAGTGAAGGTAGGTTAGCAGCTGTGACAGCATCCATCAACCAACTCCTATTATTAGTTTAACAGAAATAAGCGACATGCGCAGCAAGCAGGTCGATAAAGCAAAAAAGCAGCTGATGCTAAAAAGATTGCTGCTGATGAAAGGGTAACCGTGACCTGGTTTGATGATGCCGAAGCAAAGCTTGGTAAGCTGCATGAACAGTAGCTTGCTCAATTGTCAACTTCATGGAGTGCGGCCAGGCGAAAGAAAACACTAGATTCATTCCGATGCTGCCTGACCCTGCTGAAAAGCAGAAACCAAAAGTAAGGGGGTATTTGGTAGAAGCTCTGGAGCATGCCATGGGTGCCTGTTCTAAGGAGATTTACCAATGGCTTGCCAAGTACACAGCCTTCAGCCAAAGACTACTTGTCAGCTGAAGACCATGTACTTAAAAAAGTTACAGATAACTTGAGGAAAAAGCAGGAAGCTGCCTCCAATGGCCTATGGCTGAACAGGGGAAGAAAGTATAAAGAGGAGTTTGCACCCAGGGGCTATTTGAAAAGTTTTAATTAAAGTGTGAAAACATGAAGAAAATTTGGTTTACAGTACTATCCCTCACGTCTATTCTAAGTATCCCGTTCTCAGCCTCAGCCCAGTACCCAAAGGTGCCAGAGGAGATAGGGAAAGCATCGAATAAGCTTATGGAAGAAGCTAGAAGGCATTCCGACGAAGCTTGGAAGAAAGCTCTGCCAATTATCCAGAAAGAGGCAAAGGAAGGAAAGCCCTACATTCCATGGGCTGCCAGGCCAACAGACCTGCCGCAGGCAGATATTCCTGCGTTCCCGGGTGCTGAAGGGGGCGGCATGTATTCTTATGGCGGGCGTGGCGGTAAAGTATATGTAGTAAACAGCCTCGAGGACAGCGGCCCAGGTTCGTTGCGCGAAGCCTGTGAGCAGGGTGGTTCGCGTATTGTAGTATTTAATGTGGCCGGTATCATCCGTTTGAAAAGTCCGCTTATTATCAGGGCTCCTTACATTACCATTGCCGGCCAAACTGCCCCTGGCGACGGCGTTTGTGTGGCAGGGGAAACCGTATGGATAGATACACACGATGTGGTTATCCGCCACATGCGCTTCCGTAGAGGTGAGACAAACGTAGGACGCCGTGACGATGCTATTGGCGGTAATGCCGTGGGAAATATCATCATGGACCATATCTCCGCCAGCTGGGGACTTGACGAGAATATGTCATTGTACCGCCACATGTTCGACCCGGGCGATGGCACAAAGCAACTGAAACTGCCAACTGTAAACATCACCATCCAGAACAGTATTTTCTCCGAAGCGCTTGATACCTGGAACCATGCTTTCGGCAGCACACTGGGGGGCGAAAACTGCAGCTTTATGCGCAACATGTGGGCGAATAATGCTGGTCGCAATCCATCAATCGGCTGGAACGGTGTTTTCAACTTTGCCAACAACGTAATCTATAACTGGGTGCACCGCTCCGTGGATGGCGGCGATTACACTGCTACTTACAACATCATCAACAACTACTACAAGCCAGGGCCAGCCACGCCAAAAGATACGCCGGTAGGCCACCGCCTGCTCAAGCCGGAATCAGGTCGCAGCAAGTTGGGCTATCTTGTGTTTGGGCGTGCCTATGTGGACGGCAATATCCTGGAGGGTAACGAAAAAATAACTAAAAACAACTGGGATGGCGGTGTGCAGGTAGAGGATGAGCCCAATGCCGGTAAATACACTGATTTTATCCGCACCAGCCGACCTCTTCCGATGCCGGCCATGACCATCATGCCTGCCCAGGATGCTTATAAATATGTGCTGGCCAATGCAGGTGCTACCCTTCCAAAACGCGATCCGGTAGATAGCCGTGTGGTGGAGCAGGTAAGAACCGGTAAAGTAGAAGCCAGAAAGAAAGTGAAACTGCCTGAAACTGATTTCGAACACCGTCGTCTGCCGAAAGACTCTTACAAATTAGGTATCATCACTGACATCAGCCAAGTAGGAGGTTATCCTGAGTACAAAGGCAAACCCTACAAAGACTCCGACAACGACGGTATGCCCGACGATTGGGAAAAGAAATACAACCTGAACCCAAATGATGCCTCCGATGCCAACGGCGATTTAAGTGGCGACGGCTACACCAACATCGAGAAGTTTATCAACGGTATTGACCCGTCTAAAAGAGTAGACTGGAAAGATCCGAAAAACAACAAAGACACGCTGGCCAGCAGGTAAATCACCAGGTTCGCCCACAGGTGAAAATACTTTGAATTAACTGTTTAATTTACAGTTGGGAGATACCTCACTGTTTACAGCGAGGTATCTCCCATGTCTTTATTTATGGTATGACAAGTAAAAGTAAAACCCAAGACTCATTCGGCTACAGCAGCAGGCGAAAGTTTGATAGATTCAGAGCAGCAGCGCCGGTGGCAGGAGCACAACAAGATAGATGCTTTTGAAGCCTGTGCTTTTTTGCAGCACCTGCCACCATTTCCGCATAGTAGGCTGTGGTAGGCAGTTGTGCGATAAAAAACGAAAACTAGCTGGCCAGAACCAGTGAATTTTCAGAATTAAAGAACTACCATGAAAAAGCAATTTACCCCCCTTCTTGTAACGGCCTGTTTATTTGGTGCAGTACATACAGCCAATGCCCAGTATCCCACTATTCCCCCCGCGATGGAGGCGAAAGCAGAAGCTGAACTTAACGAAGCAAAACTCAGATCAGAAGCAGCCTGGCAAAAAGCACTACCCATCATAGAACGCGATGCGCGTAATGGCAAGCCCTATATTCCGTGGGCGGCTGTGCCCTCAGATCTGCCACAGGCTGAGATACCTGCGTTTCCGGGAGCCGAAGGCGGTGGCATGTATTCCTTTGGGGGGCGAGGCGGCAAAGTGTTTGTCGTTACTAACCTCGATGACAGTGGGCCAGGTAGTTTCAGGGAGGCTTGTGAGCAAGGCGGCGCACGTATCATAGTGTTTAACGTAGCAGGTATTATCCGCTTGAAAAGCCCTGTTATTGTACGGGCACCCTATATCACTATTGCCGGGCAAACTGCCCCGGGCGACGGTGTTTGTGTAGCAGGGGAAACCGTTTGGATAAATACCCATGATGTGGTTATCCGTCACATGCGCTTCCGCCGTGGCGAAACAGACGTGGCTCGCCGTGACGATGCCCTTGGCGGCAACCCGATTGGGAACCTGATGGTAGACCACGTGTCAGCCAGTTGGGGACTTGATGAAAATATCTCCATGTACCGTCACCAGTATGATTCAGGGGATGGCAAACTCCAGAAGCTTCCGACGGTGAATGTTTCTTTCCAGAACTGTATTTCCTCCGAATGCCTTGATACCTACAACCATGCCTTCGGCAGCACCATTGGGGGGCTTAACAGTACTTTCGCCCGCAACCTCTGGGCCAGCAACATCGGCCGTAACCCATCAGTGGGCATGTATGGCAGCTTTAATTTCGTGAACAACGTGCTGTTCAACTGGTGGAACAGGTCGGTGGATGGGGGCGACCACCGGTCACAGTTTAACATGATAAACAACTATTTCAAGCCGGGGCCAATCACCCCAGCCGATCAACCCGTTTCCCACCGCATCCTGAAGCCTGAGTCGAACAGATCGGCAAAAGGGGTGCAGGAGTATGGCCGTGCATATGTGAATGGCAACATCATTGAAGGCAATCCGAAAGTAACAGCAAATAACTGGGAGGGTGGTGTGCAGGTAGACAGCAAAGCAAACGCGGGAGAATCTACCGACCTCATCAGGTGGCAAAAGCCATTTCCCATGCCGCAGCTAACGATTATGCCTGCGCAGGAAGCATTTAACTATGTGCTCGCCAATGCAGGGGCCACCTTGCCAAAGCGCGATGCCGTTGATGAACGAATCGTTAGGCAGGTAAAAACCGGCAAAATCGAATACAAGGATAAGAACATCAAAACAGGTGTGGGGAAAGAGTATATCAAGCGTCGCCTGCCCGATGACTCTTACAAGCAAGGCATTATCACACACATCAGCCAGGTAGGAGGTTATCCTGAATACAAAGGCAAACCCTACAAAGACTCCGACAACGACGGCATGCCTGACAACTGGGAAAAGAAATACAACCTGAACCCAAATGATGCCTCCGATGCCAACGGTGATTTGAGTGGCGACGGCTACACCAACATCGAGAAATTTATCAACGGCATCGACCCAACCAAAAAAGTAGATTGGAAAGACCCGAAAAACAATCGTGATACACTGGCGAGTAAATAAAGCTCCCCTCTTATTTACGATAGAGACTTCAAGGAATGAAGGTTAGTGCTCTTTGTGTAACTGAGCATTCAATCTTAGTTGATTTCGAGAAATCGAGGTTTAAAGACCAGAAACAATAGCTCAAATGAATTGCAACTCATCCACGTTTCCCCAAATCAAGCTTCTTTTTTACCTCATTGGTTTTTTTGCTTTACTTTCAATTTCTGCCTTTACCCAGGTTATAGCTCAGACCAAGCTATTGCCACCAGTCTCGGTTGACGCTGCCGGCCGCTTAGTTTATACGCCCGATGCCCAGGGGAACCGTGTGCCTGATTTTTCCTACAGCGGCTACATGGCAGGGGAGCAGCCCATACCGGATGTGCCCATCCGGGTAGTGGTTCCTGTGATAAACGGTGATGCGACACATCGTATACAGGCAGCATTGGATTACGTGGCATCTTTGCCTAAAGACCGAAATGGTATTCGAGGTGCTGTGTTGCTGGAGAAAGGAACACACGAAGTCTCCGGGGGATTAAAGATAAAGACCTCTGGTGTCGTGCTCCGGGGTAGCGGTATGGGAGCAGGTGGCACCGTCCTGTTGGGCAGTGGGCAGGATAGGCAGACCCTTCTCAGTATTGCCGGTAAGGATAACCGTGAACTCAAGCCTGCTGTAAAAGTTACCGATGGTTATGTGCCGGTGAATGCATCGGAAGTACATGTTGCCTCCCCTCACTCATTTAAAGCTGGCGACCAAGTGCTGGTGCATCGCCCCTCCACTCAGGAGTGGATCGATGTATTGGATGCAAACGATTTCGGAGGCAATCTCGGGTACATCGGCTGGAAACCGGGGGAGCGGGATATTTTCTGGGACAGGACTATTGTTGCCGTTAAGGGTACAGCCATAACCTTGGATGCGCCTATCACCACTGCCCTCGATCAGCAGTACGGGGGTGGGAATGTCGTCCCCTATAACTGGTCGGGGCGTATCTCCCAGGTAGGCGTAGAGAATTTAACCTGTCGTTCCACCTATGATACCCGCAACCCCAAAGATGAGGCGCACCGTTGGATGGCCATCACGATGGAGAATGTCAGTGATGCCTGGGTGCGACAGGTCGTATTTGAGCATTTTGCCGGGTCGGCAGTAGCTGTTTTGGAAACAGCCAAAAGGATAACGGTGGAAGACTGTAAATCCCTGGCGCCCGTGTCTGAGATCGGGGGGCACCGCCGGTATACCTTTTTTACGCTGGGGCAGCAAACGCTTTTCCAGCGCCTTTACGCCGAGTATGGGTACCATGACTTTGCCGTAGGCTATTGTGCTGCCGGGCCCAATGCCTTTGTGCAGTGCCAGTCCTACCTGCCCTACAGTTTCAGTGGTGCCATAGACAGTTGGGCATCGGGTATATTATTTGATGTGGTGAATGTGGACGGGCAGGCGTTAAGTCTCAAAAACCGGATGCAGGAAGCCAACGGCGCCGGTTGGAGCGGTGCCAACAGTATGTTGTGGCAGTGCTCAGCCTCCAGAATCGACTGCTATAAACCACCAACAGCTAACAACTGGGCTTTCGGTGTTTGGGCTCAGTTTGCCGGCAATGGGTTTTGGCATGAGGAAAACAGCCATATCACCCCTTACAGCCTGTATTATGCCCAGCTTTCTGACAGGATAGGAGCGCAAGCCTCTGAACGCGCGCAGTTGCAGCTGATCGAGACAAATGCGACTAGTAGCCCTACGGTGGAACAGGCGGCTGCCCTGACGGCGCTAGCAGTAAAGCCGGGCCCTGTGTTGTCTGACTGGATTGACCAGGCAAGTACAAGACGCGCGATTCCGGTAAATGCCTCCGCAGCCAAGACAATTGATAAGATCGGTTACAAGGCACCTGTTCCCACAAAACAACCCGTAAAGAAGGGAGTGCAAGTGCAGAATGGATGGTTAGTGCATGGGAAAGCCGTACTAACAGGTAAGCAGTACACTGTTCCGTGGTGGAGAGGCACATTGCAGCCCCTGGAAATCAAGAAATCCAAGCCGCACCTTACCCGTTACGTGCCAGGGCGAAACGGGATTGGGCTGACGGATGAGCTGGACGAGGTAGCCAGGTGGATGCAGGCTGAAAACATGGTAGCCATGGATCATAACTATGGCCTTTGGTATGATCGCCGGCGGGATGACCATGAGCGGGTGCGCCGCATGGACGGCGAGGTATGGGCTCCGTTCTACGAGCTCCCCTACGCGCGGAGCGGCCAGGGGACGGCCTGGGATGGTTTAAGTAAATACGATTTGACTAAGTTCAACTACTGGTACTGGAGCCGCCTGAAGCAATTTGCCGATATAGCGGACCAGAAAGGCCTGGTACTCCTTCATCAGAATTATTTCCAACATAACATCCTGGAGGCGGGGGCCCATTATGCGGACTTCCCCTGGCGGACGGCCAACAACATCAATGGGACAGGCTTCCCGGAACCCCCCCCTTACGCCGGTGAAAAAAGAATATTCCTGGCTGAGCAGTTTTATGACATCAAGGATCCTGTTCGGCGGGAACTGCATAAAGCCTATATCCGGAAATGCCTGGAGAGCTTCGCAGGGAACACCAGCGTGATTCAACTTATTAGTGCAGAATATACAGGGCCCCTGGCATTTACACAGTTCTGGATAGACACCATCCTGGAATGGGAGAAAGAGACAGGCAAGAAAGCAAACGTGGGGCTGAGTGTTACCAAAGACGTGCAGGATGCCATCCTGTCGGATCCGGTTCGCGCCGCTGCGGTGGACTTGATAGATATAAGGTACTGGTGGTACAGGGAGGATGGCAGCGTGTATTCTCCTGTAGGGGGGCAGAACCTCGCTCCACGGCAGTATGCAAGGCTGAATAAACCGGGAAAGAACTCCTTCGAATCAGTTTACCGTACGGTACAGGAGTTTCGCGAGCGGTATCCGGAGAAAGCGGTGGTCTACTCAGCAGGTGGCCACGACAACCACTTGGCATGGGGCGCCTTCATGGCGGGAGGTTCCCTGGCCAGCCTTCCCCCAATAAGGGAGGGGGGCTTCTTAGCGGATGCAGCCAGTATGAAGCCCGTTTCCTTTTCAGGTACCCCTCCGGGGCAGTGGTTCATCGGCAATGGCGGAAAAGGGTACATTGTTTATAGCGATTCTGCAAACCCGGTAATGATTGATTTGTCAGGACATAAAGGGATGTATAAAGCCCGTTGGATTGATCCGAAGGACGGCCATACCTTAAAGAAGATGGAGCAGGTAAAGGGTGGTAAAACCCTTGCGCTCAAAAGTCCGAAATCAGGCCCTGTCGTCTTATGGTTAACCAAATAGAGGAGCCTTCAAAAAGCTAAAGCCCCGAATAGAAATGAACAAAAGCCTTTATGTAGTTATTGTCGCTGCTGTGCTTGCGGCATGTTCATCACCCACCAATAGAGAAGAGCGCATAGGTGCAGATGACCCCGTAAAAAAGCTTGCCATATCTGAAAATGGCAGGTACTTCATGACGGAGGACAAAGAACCCTTCTTTTGGCTCGGAGATACCGGCTGGTTGCTTTTTTCCAAACTGAACCGCGAAGAGGCTGATCAGTACCTGGAAGATCGTAGAGCCAAAGGATTCAACGTGATACAGGTGATGGTGCTGCATGGGGTGGGGGCAGTAAACGCTTACGGTGATTCTGCATTGGTAAACAAAGATGTAGCACGGCCAAAAGTCACGGAGGGCAGCTCTTTTGAGGATTCTCTGCAGTATGATTTTTGGGACCATGTGGATTACATGGTGGACAAGGCTGCTGAAAAGGGGATGTACATGGCCCTTGTCCCGGTATGGGGCTCTAATGTCAAAGCTGGTTTTGTGAATCAGTCCCAGGGCGCTACTTACGCTGGATGGCTTGCAGCCAGGTATAAGGGAAGGCCCAACATCATTTGGTTGAACGGAGGTGACATAAAAGGAAGCGACTCTGTTGAGGTGTGGCGGAAAATCGGGTACACCATCCGGGAAAAGGACCCTAACCACCTGATTACCTTTCATCCACGGGGTAGAACGCAGTCCTCCACCTGGTTCCATGGTGAGCCCTGGCTCGATTTCAATATGTTTCAGTCAGGGCACCGTCGATATGACCAGGATACCAGTGCAAAAGAGCTGAGGTATGGGGAAGATAACTGGAAATATGTTGCCGTAGACTACAAAATGTCTCCCACGAAACCAACGCTAGACGGTGAACCATCCTATGAAGGTATTCCGCAAGGTCTGCACGATACCCTGCAACCCGTTTGGAAGGACCGCGATGTGAGAAGGTATGGTTACTGGTCGGTTTTTTCTGGTGCGAGTGGCTATACCTACGGAAACAACTCTGTAATGCAAATGCACAAACCAACAGACACCGGAAGCGCTTACGGTGCCAGGGGCACATGGGATGAGGCCATAAAAGATCCGGGGGCCGGGCAGATGGTTCACCTGAAGCAGTTACTGCTCTCCCGCCCATACTTTGAGCGGGTGCCCGACCAATCCCTCATTGCGGAACAAGGGGATAAATATGATTACCAGGTTGCTACCAGAGGAAAAGACTATGCCTTTATTTACTCCTATAACGGGCGCAATCTGAAGGTGAACATGGGTAAGATTGCCGGCGACAGGGTCAAGGCAAGTTGGTTTGACCCTAGGACAGGGAAGATAACAGCATCCGGTGAATTCCCCAATACCGGTGTAACTGAATTCAACCCTCCAGGAAAGCCACAGGACGGCAATGATTGGGTGCTGGTGCTGGATAAGAAATAGAGGAAGCACTACCCCCTTGCACACAAAACCTATCCATCAACGATCATGAGACATCCTTTTTTCTTATTTCTTATAGGCGTCACGTTGTTTGTTTCCTGCAAAGGAGCTAAAGGAACGGTGCAAGGTGCTGATAGGGAAGTGTACTTGTTCACTTCCTTTCGTGAACCTGCAACAGACGGACTGCACATGCTCTATAGTTATGACGGGTATAAATGGACAGAGCTGGAAGGGGTGCTCCTGAAGCCTGAGATAGGGCTTGGGAAACTCATGCGGGACCCCTCAATGGTACAGGGGCCTGACGGAACGTTTCATCTGGTATGGACAACCGCCTGGCGCGGAGACAAGGGTTTTGGTTACGCCAGCTCAAAGGATTTAATCAACTGGTCAGGGCAAAAGTTCCTTCCGGTGATGGCGCACGAGGCAACTACTGTGAATGTCTGGGCCCCGGAGCTTTACTATGATGAGGAGAGAGGGCGGTTTGTTATTATCTGGGCATCAACAGTGCCATTCCGCTTTTCCCGTGGGGTGGAGGAAGAAAATAATAACCACCGGATGTATTATACCACCACGGAAGATTTCAATACTTTTTCAGAGACAAAACTCTTATTCGATCCGAGTTTCAGTGTGATCGATGCAGTGATTGTGAAGCAAGGGAAGGATGATTATGTGCTGGTGCTGAAAGATAACACGCGCCCGAACAGAAATCTGAAAGTTGCCTTTGGCAAGGATGCCTTAGGGCCTTACAGGAATGTTTCGGAAGCGTTTACCGGTCAATTCACGGAGGGCCCGACGGTGGTAAAGGTAAAGGACGAGTGGCTGATCTACTACGATGTCTATGAGGACAAGAAGTATAGTGCCATGAAGACCAAAGATTTCAAAACGTTTACGGATGTAAGCGATCAGGTGCAGGTCCCGCAAGGCCACAAACATGGGACCATCTTCAAAGCAAGCGAAGAGGTGTTGAAAAAGCTAAAATCGGAGATGGCTACAAAATAACGGGTTCTCACCGATAGGTCACCAAGCCCCCAGCAAGAAATATCACCACCTCTTTTTGATTTCCTTCTCCTTTGCTGGGATAAGGATTGCTATTAATCCTCTTTGCCTGCATATATATCCATACAGGCAGGATACAGCAGGATGGTTTTTATTAGTAAACACGATATTTTTATTTATTGAGTTCCAGGGCTGGTGACAGCCAGGGGGATGAATGACAATAGGGCGGTTCCATAAGGAATCATGGGCTGCCCAGGAAACTTTCTCACCCATGTCTGGCCGTCTTTTCCCCAGGGTGCCTCCTGAAGAAAAAGCCTCGCGCCCAGGGCCCTTGCCAGAAACACGGAGGGACTGAGCCTGCGCTTGAGGACGGGATGGCCATGAAAAAACAGCCCGCTTCTCCCGAGAAGAGCAAAGCCATTGCATTGCATGCCATCAGTATTGCACTACCGAAACCATGATACCTTTAGACCATATGGAGATTTATATGATGAATGTGTTAGAATATTGTAAAAGGACCAAGCCCGTGAGGCTGTTCCCGCCTAGCCCTAAGGCGATAGGTTTCCTATTCCTGTTTCTGGTAGCCGGGGACTACGCAAACGCCGGTGTGCTTGGAAAGCAACCTTTGAGTGAGGCTGAAACCGGGTATGTCACCTCTGCACTAAACTTCCAGCAAAATCTCCTTAAAGTATCCGGGGTTGTAAAGGATGAAAAGAATGCACCTGTCCAGGGCGTTTCTGTAGGGGTGAGAGGGACATCAGAAGGGACTTTGACGGATGCTGATGGAAAGTACAGCCTTGTGGTGCCCGGCGAAAATGCTGAATTGAATTTCTTTTATATCGGGTATGAGGCAGTCGTTGTCAGGGTTGGTGCGAAATCAGAAATAAACGTAACCTTGGTCCCCAAGGCGGAAAGCTTGGATGAGGTAGTAGTGATTGGCTACGGTACCACCACCAGGAGAGACCTAACGGGTTCGGTATCTTCGGTAAAAGCAGAGGAAATAGCAAAGACCCCTACCTTCAGCCCCCTGGAGGCTATACAGGGGAGAGCGCCTGGTATTGACATTGTCAGAAGTTCGGGTTCCGCAGGGGCTACCCCAAATGTGACTATTCGCGGGAACCGGTCGATAAGCGGTAGCAACAGCCCCCTTTTTATCATAGATGGCTTCCAAGGGGGGAACATCAATGATATAAATCCCAATGATGTACAATCCATAGAAGTTCTGAAAGACGCATCCGCAACGGCCATCTATGGTTCACAAGGTGCAAACGGGGTCATCATTGTTACTACCAAAAGAGGGCAGGCAGGAAAAATCAAGGTTTCCTATAATGCCTTCTATGGGGTAAATGGTTTAACCCCCTTTCCTGAGAGAAGGCTTGGGGAGGATTACGTCCAAGTGAGAAGAGAAGCTTGGCGCACTGGGGGAGCATGGGCTAGCCCCGCTGACGATCGTGCCCTTTTCAGTAATGAGGCGGAGTGGCAGGCCTACCAGGAGGGGCAATGGGTGGATTGGGTTGATTTATTGATGCGCAACGGAAAACAGCAAAGCCATACGGTAACTGTGAGTGGCGGCTCTGAGAATACAAAAGCTTTCCTGTCAGCGGGGTACTTTGAGGAAGAAGGAATGTATGAGCTCAATGACATGAAACGTTACAATGCCCGGTTGAACGTAGACCAAAAAATCACAGACTGGGCAAAGGTGGGGTTACTGAGCCAAATCACTTACTATAACCGCAATAATAGGAGAGACCCCTTGTCAGGTGCCATAGCGGCGGCACCTCTGGGCGTACCGTACAATGAGTTCGGTGAAATTAACTTATACCCCATTGCCGGTGACAAGGGTATAATAAGCCCGCTGGCGGATGAAAGACCAAATGCAGCCATAGACAACACACATAACACGAACGTGAGTCTGAATGCTTTTCTGGAAATAACACCCCTCAAAGGGCTTTCATTTCGGTCTAACTTTGGTTCAAGGTTAAATAGCAGTAGAAGGGGAGAGTACTATGATGCGAGATCATACGCCCGCAGAAACCAAAGAACCTCCTTCTCTTCCATGTCCTCTTCCCATAACAGGTTTTACCATTGGGATAATATTCTTTCGTATACCAGGGATTTCGGCGACCACTCCTTTACCGTTACAGGGATTACCAATTACACGCAGGGAGACAACGATAGCTTTTATTCATCAGGAATAAAACAACAGCTGGCTTCTCAGTTATACTATAATCTGAATGGCACCGAGCAGGCCAGCAGAAGTATTGGATCCGAGTTTGTCGGATCAAAGACGATGTCTTACGCGGGCAGAATCAATTACAGCTACAAAGGCAAGTATCTGCTGACCCTAACCAACAGAATAGATGGCGCTTCCAGATTAGCGCCAGGGAATCAATGGGCCTCTTTCCCATCCATTGCGGCAGGCTGGAATATCAGCGAAGAAAGCTTCATGGAAAAGGAATCAGCGATAAACCTGTTAAAGCTAAGGGGTAGTTATGGCTTGACGGGCAACTCGGGGATCAATGAATACGGTACACAGAGCCTGGTTTCTGCTTTCTCCAATATGGGGTTCGGTGATGTACCAGCGCCTATGTACAGGTTTAGCGGGAGGGTGGGGAACCCGGAACTAGGGTGGGAAAACTCCGCAACGGCCAATATAGGTTTAGACGTAGGGTTTTTCAACAGCAGGGTGAGTGCCTCCATCGACGTCTACAATACGGAAACCTCGGATATCCTCTTTGCAAGGACTTTGCCCCAATCCACCGGAGTGGTACAGGTTTACCAAAACATAGCCGCCACCCGCAACCGGGGTGTTGAGCTTTCCCTCACTACTGTAAACTTCGATAAAAAAGACTTTGGCTGGAACTCGACTTTGACCTTCACCAAAAATAAAGAGGAAATCACAGAACTTATCGATGGAAAGGACATCATTGGAGGGGATGTGGATGCATCCCTGCTGCTTGGCCGTCCCTTGAACTCCTTCTATACCTATAGGAAATTGGGAATATGGCAACTGGATGAGGCGGACGAAGCCGCCCTGCTTAAGTTTGGTGGTGCCCCTTTCAAGCCAGGCGACATTAAAATCGAAGACGTGAACGGGGATGGGGTGATAACCCCGGATAAGGATAGGCAATTTATCGGTTCTACAGCGCCAAAGTGGGTAGCGGGGCTCCGTAATTCCATCCGTTACAAAGCGTTTGATTTAGAGGTGTTTTTATTTGCCCGTTGGGGGCAAACGATCGATGCAGAATTCCTTGCCAGGTATAATCCGCAAGGTACCAGTGGAAGCTTGTCGATGTTTGACTACTGGACCCCCGAAAACCCTACCAATGACTATCCTCGCCCCAGAAGAAGTAACCTGAGCAGCGTGGCAGGCTTCCAAACGTTACCCATTGTGGAGGGGTCTTATTTCAAGGTCAGAAATATCTCCCTCGGGTATAATCTACCTAAGAGTATAACAGGGAAGCTGTCAATCGAAAGGGTCAGAATCTATGCCACAGGTTCAAACCTTTTGGTTTACTCCAAGAACGACCTGCTTAAAGACTATGACCCGGAAGGTGGCGGAGCAGAGTCTTACCCCATAAACAAACAACTTGTTTTTGGTGTGAACATTGATTTCTAGAAAAGAGGTTAAAGAACTATTTAGCTTGAACTAAGATGCTGAAATTTAAATATACCTGTTCCTGTTTCATGATGGCCTCACTGATGGTAGGCATGTTTTCATGCAATGATTTAGAGGAATACAACCCCTCCGGCGCTACGGCAGACACGGTTTGGAGTACTCCAGAAGGTTTTATGACCCTGGTAAATGCAGCCTATTCCGAACAGCGGCAGCTTTTCGGCAAGGAGGACGGGCTCTTTATGTTTGAGTCAGGAACTGACTTGTGGTTTAACGAGGGTAAGGGCGGATATGCTCGCCAGATGACGAAATATGAAGGTTTAACACCTGCGGACGGTAACCCAAATAAGAAAGCCTGGCAAGTATTATGGAACTCTATCAACCACGCCAACGCAGGAATCAACAGGATTGATAACGCTGGTTTTACCTCACAGGAAGAGCGGAATAGCCGTTTGGCGGAACTCCGTTTCGTGCGTGCTTTCAATTACTACTACTTGGTGGAGACTTATGGAGGGGTTATGTTGCGGACCAGGGAGACCCAAGGTGTCCAACTGACAGCGGAAAGAAGTCCCGTAGAGGATTTCTACAAGCTGATGATTGAAGATCTGACGTATGCGGCTGAGCACTTGCCGGTAAGTTTTGGAGCCGAGTACAGCCGTGCCACCAAGAAGTCCGCCTTGGGGTTTCTCTCAAAAGTCTACCTTTCCAGGGCCTATTACTCCAAAGGTGCTGAGGCGGCCCCCTTCTTTCAGAAGGCCAGGGATGTGGCGCAGGAAGTGATAAACAGGAAGAGCGAGTTTGGTGTCGACCTGTGGAAAAGCTACGAAGAGTTGTGGGATCCTAAAAATAACAAAAGGAATAAAGAGGCTTTGTATGTGGTGAGTAATTCAGCCAGCAATACAGCTTTGAACTATGATGCAGATGCAAACCGCCTGCATTTGTGGTTCATGACGCCTTATTCCGGCAAGCCCGGCCTTGTGAGATCATTGAAATATGGCAGAGACAATAGCAGGCGCCTAATGCCAACTTTGGCTTTGCTGGATTTCTTTGACGAGAAAAAAGATGCCCGCTATAAAGGATCGTTCCGAGAGGTTTGGATAGCGAACAACCCCTTCTCCTGGACCGCGAAAACGGTGGCGGAATATGGTAAAGACCGAAGCCTGATCGGCAAAACCATGGTGCCGGGGAAAGATACCGCCTTATACATCACCAAAAGAACTATTGCAAATGAGAGAATGCTCCCATACGTTGTAATTGACCGGGATAGTACCTATTTTACTTCTGCGGCTGGTGCGATCAGAACTGGCAGGGATTTTGTCCAACTTACCAAGTTTGAAGATCCGACAAGGGCAAGCATAGAGGCTAACCCTGGCTTTCAGGATATCATCATCATGAGGTTCGCGGAGATGTACTTGATTGCTGCAGAAGCCGAGTTGCAGTTAGGGAATACTGCCCGGGCCGCTGAATATATCAATGTAATCAGAAGAAGGGCGGCCCTGCCCGGAAAGGTGGCTGAGATGGAAGTCGCCGCAGGTGATATTGATATTGATTTTATATTGGACGAAAGGGCCAGGGAGCTGGCCGGGGAGCACACCAGGTGGTTGGATCTAAAACGGACAGGTAAATTAGTGGAACGTGTTAGGGAGCATAACCCTGATATCACTCTGATACGGCCCCATCATGTGTTAAGACCTATCCCGCAGGTTGAACTGGATGCTTTAACTAACGGCACCGAGTTTGGCCAAAATCCTGGGTATTGATTGAACTTCGGGTCTCGGGTTTATCCTAAAAGCAATGCATAGCGTTCACTTGCTGTAATCAAACAACAGGTGGACGCTTTTTGCTATACCGGCCTGTGGGTTCAGGGGCGGTAGCAGGATGGAGCAGGATAGCCCGTGCCTTTTAGTTTAGTATATTTAAATATGAATTGTAGGTTTATATTTGATAATATTTAGTAGCTTTAAGTATGTCTTGAAGGGACTGATGCAGATAGGATCAGAGCCTTTGTCTATACCAGAAGCCTGAACGTGAGAATAACCCCCCCCGGGGTAGGAGTGGATAAAAACACACCTTTTCTTTTACCTTGAATGAATAGAACGGGGAGGGGCAGTCGAAAAGTTAATCGGTAATTCCTTTGATTATGTGCATAATGTTTTTGAAAAGAGCCTCAGCTGTGGTCCTGTCAGTTTTAAGCCTTGCATCAGTACAGGCACAGGATACCGTCCGGTATGCTGGGAATACTCTTTCAAATGTTGATTACCACCACGGGCAGCTAAGTCCGGCCGTTGGGGTACATAATATACAGGTGATGCGTGCCAACAGGGAGCATCCCGGGCCGGAGACCGCCCAAGGCTGGACCTACAACCATGCCCCCATGCTGGCTTATTGGCGGGACAACTTTTACCTGAGCTATCTCAGCGACCCCGTGGGTGAACACATTCCCCCCAGCCAGACGTTCCTGCAGACGTCTAAGGACGGGTACAGCTGGTCTAAACCTGACGTGCTGTTTCCGCCTTACCGCATCCCGGACGGTACCCGCAAAGAAGGTAATCCCGGCGTGGCCAAAGACCTGGATGCCATCATGCACCAGCGTATGGGCTTTTACGTTTCCAAATCCAACCGGCTGCTGGCGCTTGGCTATTATGGTATCGCCCTCGATGCAAAGGATGACCCGAACGATGGCAAGGGCATAGGCCGCGTGGTGCGCGAAATTTTGCCCGGCGGCAAGCTGGGGCCCATCTATTTCATCCGCTACAACTCCTCCTGGGACCAGAAAAAATCTGCCTATCCATTTTATACCAAAAGCAAAAACAAGGGCTTCGTGCAGGCCTGCAACGAGCTGCTCGCCAACACCCTTATGATGCAGCAGTGGGTGGAGGAGGCAGACCGGAACGACCCCCTGATAGCCCTTAAAGGGGAATACAAGGCTTTCAGCCATTATCACCTTCCCGACAACCGGATAGTGGGTCTTTGGAAACATGCCCTGACGTCCATCAGCAAGGACGGCGGCAAAACCTGGCAATATTCCCCCACGCGCGCGCCCGGCTTCGTGAACAGCAACGCAAAAATATGGGGGCAGCGCACCTCCGACGGCCGCTACGCCACCGTGTACAACCCCTCCGAGTTCCGTTGGCCGCTGGCGGTTTCCACCAGCGACGATGGCCTGAGCTACAAAGACCTTTTGCTGGTGAACGGGGAGATCACGACCATGCGCTATGGCGGCAATTACAAATCTTACGGTCCGCAGTACGTGCGCGGTATCCTGCCCGGCAACGGCACACCGCCTGGCGGCAATATGTGGGTGACCTATAGCATGAATAAGGAAGATATCTGGGTTTCCTCTATCCCTGTGCCGGTTACGGGCAAGGCCGCAACGCCAGCGAACGAGGTCTTTGCTGCGATGCCCGCAGGGGAGGAGCTGAGGCTCTGGAACATCTACAGCCCGCTGTGGGCACCGGTGCAGGTAGAGAAAATGGCAGACGGCACCAAAGCCCTTGCCCTAAAAGACTGGGACAAGTTCGATTATGCCAAGGCGGAAAGAGTGGTGCCGGCCTCCAAAAGGTTAACCGCTGAGTTTGAGGTTATCCCGGCACAGAACGACAAAGGCTCCCTGCAAATTGAATTTCAGGATGGGAAAGGAAGTCCTGCGCTCCGTCTGATTTTCGATAAGGATGGAAGTTTCAAAAACAAAGCAGGCTACAGGTTGTCGGGCATGATGCCCTACGAAGCCAACCAGCTGTACAAAGTGCGCGTGGAGGTGGATGTGCCCAAACGCATGTACCATGTTTTTGTGAACGAAAAGAAAGTTACCACCCGCATCTTCTTTGCCCCGGTTGCCTCCATTGAGCGCATTATGTTCCGCACCGGTGAGGTACGTCGCTTCCCGGATGCCGACACCCCTACCGACCAGGGCTACGATGTGCCACTGGCAGGGGAGCGGGACCAGCAGGCTGCATTTTATATCAAGTCACTTAAAACGCTGGACCACCCGGTAGTGGCGACATCAGCCAAATAAGCAGGCAGAGTATACGAGCGGCCGAGGTGAGGGCGGCGGAACCAAAAGAAAGCTTGAAAATGATGATTAGAAGCACGCATGTAGCCTATTTGGTGACTTTCCTGCTCCTTTCTGTGGCAAACGCCCTGCAGGCGGGAGTAAGACTGCCGAAGGTGCTGACCAGCAATATGGTACTGCAGCGCGGGAAGCCGGTGCCTATTTGGGGTTGGTCCGCGCCTGGTGAGGAGGTAACCGTAACGTTTGGCAAACAAATTAAGAAAGCAACGTCCAACAGCCTCGGGCGATGGGAGGTAGTGCTGGATAAAATGCCTGCTTCCGCTACCCCTGCTACCCTGACGGTCGCCGGTACCAACACCCTGAAACTGGAGAACATCCTGGTAGGGGAGGTATGGCTGTGTTCGGGTCAGTCAAACATGGAGTTCACCGTGGGCAAGAGCGCCAAGTATTCTGTTGCGAAGCGCAGCGCGGGGATGTCGGAGGAGGAGCTGGAAAAGGTCCACAACCCAAACATTCGTGTGCTTCTGGTACGCAAGGACCTCTACAAGGCCAACAGCCTGCAAACCAGCTGGGCAGAAGCGACTTTTGAATCAGTAAAGGACTTTTCGGCACCTGCCTATTTCTTTGCCGAGAAACTGCAAGGGGAGCTGAACATCCCGGTCGGCGTGATCGCAGCGGCTGTATCGGGTACCCACATAGAGCGTTGGGCGCCGGGGGAGGTATTTAAAGGTGCCCCTGATTTTGACGTGCAAGCCACCCTGGATCAGGAAGCCATAGGCGACCTGAACCAGGGCAAATTCTATTATGGCATGATTCAGCCGCTGGCACCATTCGCATTGCGTGGCTTCTTGTGGTACCAGGGGGAGACCAACGCATTCCAGAACGAGCACTTCGAGTACACCGATAAAATGCAGGGGCTTATCAACACTTGGCGCCATATCTGGCGCGACGCCGAGGCCGCGTTTTACTACGTGCAGGTAGTCCCTTTCCAGTACTCCCAAAGCAAAAACCAATTCCCATTGAACGAAGAAACGCTACCCCGTTTCTGGGAAGCACAGATAGCAGCACTACAAATACCAAACACGGGTATGATTGTGACAACTGATTTAAATGACAGCATGAGTGAACTGCATCCTCCATATAAATGGGAAATCGGGCGCAGGCTGGCCCTGCTGGCATTGGGTAAAATCTATGACAAGAAGATAGTACACTCCGGTCCGGTACTAAAGGAGATGAAAGTAAAGGGCAGAAAAGCAAAGCTTTCTTTTGAGCATACGGGCAGTGGCCTCATAAGCGAAAACGGCAAACCACTTACCTGGTTCACGGTGGCAGGTGCCGACGGCAAGTTTGTGCCGGCAGAGGCAGTCATCAAAAAAGACAAAGTGTTTGTGTCGGCACCCGGTGTTAAAAAACCAGAAGCCGTGCGATTTGCCTGGAACGAGGCGGCGCAGCCGAATTTTTACAATAAAGAAGGCCTTCCTGCCCGTCCGTTCCGCACCGATGCGGAGGTTTGGCAGAAAAAACAATAGAATTGGAAGTTATTTAGCAAAGGGGGTTCCAGCAAGGAGATAAAGCCATCAAGCGGTATTGTCTCCTGTCAATGCAGGAGATGGTAAGGTTACCGGCTTTGTTTTTGGTCTCTCTTCCGGGAAAAAGACCAAAAACGGCTTTACTAAATAGCTTCTCGGTTAAGACAGAAGAATTTATTTATTATGCTTTTGAGTAACAACCTTATATACATTTTTATTACGCTGTTTTCTGCACTACAGCTTTCTTCTAAAGGAAAAGTGGCAGTGCAGGTACAGCTGCAGAACCTGCGTACCGAGATGCTGCGGAATCCCGAAGGCATTGATGCGGTTCATCCGCGCCTGAGTTGGGAAATACTGGGCAACCAGCGTGGCACAATGCAGACGCACTACCACGTGTTGGTGGCTTCCACCCCCCAGAAACTTGCCGCTGACGAAGGTGACCTCTGGAACTCGGGCAAGGTACAATCCAACCAGGCCACTTATGTAACCTATGCCGGCGCGCCGCTTAAAAGCCGCAGGGAAGCTTACTGGAAAGTAAAAACGTGGACGAATCACGGCGGCGAAAGCGCCTGGAGCGAGCCCAACTACTGGAGCATGGGCCTGCTGTCCTATGGTGACTGGGAGGGGCGCTGGATTGGCATGGATAAGGCTTCTCCCTGGGATGAGGAAGACAGGTTTGCGCGTCTTTCCGCGCGGTACTACCGCAAGGAATTTGAAGCGCCTAAACAGATCAAAAAGGCCAAAGTGTACATTATCGGCCTTGGCTTATACGAGTTGTTCATCAACGGGCAGCGCATTGGAGACCAGGTACTGGCACCAGCGCCAACGGATTATACTGCTAATGTAAAATACAATACCTACGATGTGACGAAGCAGCTAAAGTCCGGCAAAAATGCTATTGGGACTGTACTAGGCAATGGGCGCTTTTACACCATGAGGCAATACAAGCCCTATAAGAACAAAACCTTTGGCTACCCAAAGATGCTGCTCAACCTGGTGATTGAATACACAGACGGCACTTCGGAAAAAATCCGCACGGAAGAAAGCTGGAAAATGACGGCCGATGGCCCCATTCGTACCAACAATGAGTATGATGGCGAAGAATATGATGCCCGCAAGGAAATGCCCGGCTGGAACGCAGTAGGATTTGACGACTCCAAATGGCGGCAGGCTGAATATGTCCAGGAGCCTGACGGGGAGATTGAAGCGCAAATGAATGAACCCATGAAAGTTATGGAAACCCTGAAACCTGTTTCCGTGAAACTGCTGAAGCCCGGAACCTACATCCTGGACATGGGGCAGAACATGGTGGGTTGGCTGAAAATGAAAGTACAAGGCAAGCAAGGGGACCAAGTGACGTTGAAATTTGCCGAAGTCCTGAACGAGAAAGGTGAACTGGCCCTGGAAAACATACGCGATGCGAAAGTTACCGATGTTTATACCCTGAAAGGTGGCGGAGAAGAAGTGTGGGAGCCGTCATTCGTCTTCCATGGGTTTCGCTATGTAGAAGTGACAGGTTATCCGGGTAAGCCTATCGTCAATAATTTCGAAGGCCGGGTAGTGTACGATGCCATGAAAACGGTTGGAAGTTTTAAAACCTCCAACCCCATCATTAACCAGGTGCACGAAAATTCCTACTGGAGTATCAGAGGAAATTACAAGGGGATGCCCTTGGATTGCCCGCAGCGCAACGAGCGGCAGCCCTGGCTCGGCGACCGCCCTGTCCAAGCCTATGGCGAAAGCTTTGTCTTCGATAATGAAAAGCTGTATGCCAAGTGGCTGGACGACATTCAGAATGCCCAGAAAGCTGATGGGTCTATTCCGGATGTGGCTCCTGCTTTCTGGCGCTACTATAGCGACAACATGACCTGGGCAGGAACCTACCTGATGATCGCCGATATGCTGCACCAGCAATATGGAAATGTAAGAGTGATAGAGAAGCATTATCCATTCATGAGGAAGTGGCTGCAATATATGGAGAGCCAATATATGACAGACGGCTATATCATGGCGAAAGACAGTTATGGCGACTGGTGTGCACCTCCGGCTACCATTGAAGAAGGCAGAGGCATGAACGCAAACGTAAAGCATCCCAGTTATCTGATTTCTACAGCCTATCATTATCATTATTTGCAGATGATGCAGCGTTTTGCCCGCCTCACCGGCAATGAAGGAGATATTAAAGGATACCAGGCCCTGGCTGAAAAGGTGAGAAAAGGCTTCAACCATGAATTCTTCATTGCCAAGGATGCCTCCTATGGCGAGAATAAATTAACGGATAACCTGCTGGCCCTGTATTTCAGGCTGGTGCCAAAGGAGCAGGAGGCCGCTTTGTTCAAGACCATTGCCAACATCATTGAAGTGCGGAACAAAGGACACCTAAGCACCGGTGTGGTCGGAACCCAATGGATCATGCGGAGCCTGACCGAATTCGGGCGGCCTGATCTTGCTTATAAGCTGGCCACCAACACCACCTACCCTAGCTGGGGCTATATGGTAGAAAATGGGGCTACCACCATCTGGGAATTATGGAATGGCAATACCGCCGCTCCAACCATGAATTCCTACAACCATGTCATGATGCTGGGTGATCTGGTGAGCTGGTATTATGAAGATCTGGCGGGGATTAAATCAGACAGGGGGCAGACGGGATTCAAGCAGATAGAAATGAAGCCCCTGATGGTTAACGGTTTGGATTTTGTAGATGCCAGCTACCATTCTGTGCATGGGCTGATCAAAAGTAACTGGAAAAAGGAGAAGAAGCGGTTTTCCTGGAAAATAACAGTCCCAGGCAATACAAAAGCCGTGGTGTACATCCCAGCTCGCTCTCAGAACGACATTACGGAAAGCGGCAAAGCGGTATCATCTGCCAGCGGCGTTAGATTTCTAAAGATGGAAGGAGGCAGAGCAGTGTTTGAAATTGGTTCCGGTGATTATGCCTTTGTCGTGAAGTAAATGCCTTCCTATGCCAGATGCTTGCTGTGGCTGATTACCGTGCTAAGTCTTAGTAAGTGAAAACAGCTGCAAATGCCGTGAGTTTTGCGTGATGGATGTAGTTGTTTGAAATTCCCCGGTATGCCTGCCTAGGATCAAATACATAACTGTAATATGCCCTCCTGATGTGGGACAAAATAGAATGGGTAACATCTGCTCTTAAATTAAAAGGGCAGCAAGAGAATCACCAAAAAATAGACTTGAGTCATTTGCCCTCTGGCAACGGGCAGACAAGTATTTTGAAAAACCAATACGATTAAAGCCATGAATAAATTTTTGACAGCAGTAGCAGTCATTTTCCTGTGCGGAGTTCAAATTGCTTCTGCCCAGAAACAGAAATGGAGCAAGGGCATTTTGAAGGAAGAGTTCCTCTATGAAAAAGCCCCTTTTCCTTCCTGCCACTCGGCTACTATTGTAGAGACTCCTACCGGGTTAGTGGCCTCTTTTTTCGGCGGAACGAAAGAGCGGCATCCGGATGTGGGCATCTGGGTTTGCCGGCTGGTAAACGGAAGCTGGACAGCCCCTGTGGAGGTGGCCACCGGAGAGCAGAAAGATGGGACCCGCCTCCCCACCTGGAACCCGGTGTTGTATCAGGTGCCAAATGGCGAATTGATGCTGTTTTATAAAATTGGTCCCAGTCCTTCAACCTGGAAAGGCTGGCTGAGAACTTCCAAAGATGGCGGTATCACCTGGTCAGAAGGGAAAATGCTGCCTGAAGGAAACATTGGCCCAGTCAAAAACAAACCGGTCTTGCTCAGTAACGGCGAACTTTTCTCCCCTTCCAGTACGGAAGGCGATGGCTGGAAAGTACATTTCGAGGTAACGCCCGACTTCGGGAAGACCTGGTCCAAAATAGGCCCGTTGGATAAAGGCCCTGAAAACTTAAATGCTATTCAGCCAAGCATCCTTAAGCACGGAAAGGGCAAACTACAGATTATTGCGCGCAGCAAGCACCGGGCGCTCGTTGAGTCATGGTCAACCGACAACGGTCGCACCTGGTCGCCTTTGAAGAAAATGGATTTGCCGAACAACAATTCCGGGACCGATGCCGTCACGATGGCTAACGGGGACCATGTGCTGGTGTATAACCACGTGCTTCCCCCGGGCGACTTAGCCAAAGGGCCGCGCACGCCGCTGAACGTAGCAGTTTCAAAAGACGGCAAGAGTTGGAAAGCGGCTTTGGTCCTCGAAGATTCTCCCATCAGCCAGTACTCGTACCCGGCCGTAATCCAGACCTCGGATGGCTTGCTGCATTTTATTTACACCTGGCGAAGAGAGCGCATTAAACATGTGGTGGTGGACCCGTCTAAAATGAAGACAAAAAGGATTAAGAAAGGTGAGTGGCCGGGTGGTAACCCGGTAGCAGGCAAAGTGCAGCAGGGAAGTAGTGTCTCTGTCGATTAAGCTGAATATGTACGGTACAAGCAAAAACAGCAGGGATAGAAAGATGTCAGCAGACATGGATAGTTCATCAAAACCTTACAGTCGCCGCTCTTTTCTGGGAGATGCTGCCACCCTGGCGGTGGGTTTGCTTGTTGCGCCCGGGATGTGGTCCTGTGCTTCTACCAACAAGCTTGCGTTTACGGGGCAACGTTACAAAATAGCGGTGGTAGACCTCATGATCTTGAAACGGCAGAAGCTTGGTGCTTTTCAGCTTGCAAAGGAAATAGGGGCCGATGGCCTGGAGGTGGACATGGGCGGTCTCGGGAACAGAGATACCTTTGATAGTAAACTTGCAGATCCAGTAACTCGGCAGCAGTTTCTGGACAAAGCCAAGGAGCTTAACCTGGAACTTTGCTCGCTGGCCATGACCGGGTTTTATGCCCAGTCGTTCGCAGAGCGGCCTACCTACCAGCAAATGGTACGCGACTGCATTGAAACGATGAAGCACATGGGCATTAAAGTCGGTTTTCTGCCCCTTGGCACAAAAGGCGACCTGAAGCAGTACCCGCACCTGCGCCCTGCTATTGTCGAGCGCCTGAAGGTGGTAGGTAAAATGGCCGAAAAGGCCGGTGTGGTGATAGGAATTGAAACAGCCCTGGACGCTCAAGGGGAGAAGGAATTGCTGAAGGATGTAAACTCAAAAGGAATCATGATTTACTTTAATTTCTCCAACCCACTTAAAGAAGGACGCGACCTGCACAAGGAACTGAAGATTTTAGGCAAAGACCGCATCTGCATGATCCATTGCACCGACGAGGATGGGGTGTGGTTAGAGAACAATACCCGCCTGGACATGCCGAAAGTGAAGAAAACGCTTGACGAAATGGGTTGGAGTGGCTGGTTGGTGATAGAACGTTCCCGCGATGCAGCCAATCCGCGTGACGTGAGAGGCAACTTCGGTGCGAATACCCGCTATATGAAGTCTATTTTCCAGTCTTAAATTTTTACTTGATGTGTGGCTGTTGCAAACAGTGGTTTGTACGGCATAAACGGATCAGTCCATCTAATCTGTCAACAATCAACCTGGTTTTCCCTGTTCGATCTTTATGAAGAATCTGGCTCCACCTCTGCAAAGAGTAGTGATTATACTTAGCCTGTTTTTGACTGTTTTCTCTATGGGGAACGCAAAAGCGCAGCAGCTAAAGCAAGCGACCTGGATCTGGTACCCGGGAGATTATGAGGTTTGGTTAAGTAACCAGATGCAAAACAGACGCACCGAGCGGGGAACGTTTTTCCCGCCATTCTGGCGCATGGATAACCATTACGTACTGATCGATTTTCATAAGGTGTTTGACCTGAAGGAGCCGGAAGAAATTGAGATTTTTGCTGAGGGCCGCTACAATGTGAAGCTGAATAGCAAAATGGTGAACGGAACCCCAAAAAAGCTTACCATCCCGGCCGGAAAGCAGAAAATCAACATCAAGGTGTATGCCCAAGACCGGGTACCGGCCTTGTTTGTGAAGGGCAGGACCGTTGTCTCGGACTCCACCTGGTTGGTAACGTTTGAGGACAAAGAGTGGATAGACGAGTCAGGGAAAGTATCGGACCAGTCGGGAACGAAATGGCTCAATGCGGGTACCTGGCACTTCAACGATCCTCAGAATTTGCCATCGGCGTTTAAACTGCCCACCACACCACAGAAAGCAGCTAAAATAGACCATAAAGGACAGTCGATCGTGGTCGATTTCGGCAAAGAGACCTTTGGATACATTAAGCTGCATGGCCTGAAAGGCAAAGGTAAAGTATCCCTATACTACGGAGAATCAATAGAAGAGGCAATGTCGACAGAGCATTGCGAAACCCTCGACCACCTGGACATAGACCAGCCTCAGGCCGCTGATTATGCGCTGGACCAGTCACAGGCATTCCGTTACGTTAATATACGGCTGGAACCGGGGATTACGATAGCCGATGTGTCCATGCTGTACGAGTACCTGCCTATAGGGGAACGGGGCAAATTCCGCAGTTCGGATCAGGAACTTAACAAGATATGGGACGTGGCTAAGTACACCATGGAGCTGACAACACGCGAGTTCTTTATTGATGGCATCAAGCGCGACCGCTGGATCTGGTCAGGGGATGCAAACCAAAGCTACCTGATGAACTATTATCTAGGCTTTGACTCGCCTTCTGTGCGGCGTACGATGCTGGCCCTGCGCGGTAAGGAGCCAACCACCACGCACATCAACACCATCATGGACTATAGCCTTTATTGGTTCATCTCCATCAACGATTACTACCAGTACACCGGCGACAAACACTTTATCCAGCAGTTTTACCCGCGCATGCAAACCCTGATCGATTTCTGCTTGGAGCGGCGCAACAAAGACGGCTTTATGGAAGGCCAGGCTGGCGACTGGGTATTTATTGATTGGGCAGATGGATTGAGTAAACAAGGCGAGGTGAGCTTTGAGCAATTGCTGCTTGCCAGAAGTCTGGAAACCATGGCTCTCTGCGCCAACATCGTAAATGACAAGGAAGGCGCTTCCCGATACACCAAACTGGCATCTGACTTGCGGGCTAAACTTTTCGACGTTTACTGGAGCGAGCAAAAGCAGGCGCTGGTACATAGCAGGGTAAATGGAAAGCCGACGGAGAACGTGACCCGCTACGCAAACATGTTCGGCATCTTCTTCGATTATTTCAACGAAAGCCAAAAACAGGGCGTGAAACGGAATGTGCTGCTCAACGACAAGGTGCAGAAAATTACCACGCCGTATATGCGTTTCTATGAATTGGAAGCACTGTGTGCCATGGGCGAGCAAGACTATGTGATGAAGGAAATGAAGAACTACTGGGGCGATATGCTTAAACTGGGAGCCACTTCTTTCTGGGAAAAATACGACCCCACGGAATCCGGGGTAGAGCACCTGGCAATGTACGGCCGGCCGTTTGGCAAAAGCCTTTGCCATGCCTGGGGCGCCAGCCCTATTTACCTGCTGGGCAAGTACTACCTCGGGGTGAAACCGCTTTCGCCAGGCTATGCCACTTACGAAGTAGCACCTGTACTGGGAGGCCTGGAATGGATGGAAGGTACCGTTCCTACCCCAAATGGGAATATCACGGTTTACTGCAATACCAAACAAATCAGGGTGAAAGCAGAGGAGGGAACAGGCATTCTTCGCTTCACAAGTAACACAAAGCCTAAAAGCAAAGGTGCTAAAATCAAATCATTGGGCAACGGACAATATACAATGGCGCTTGAAAAAGGTAAAGAATACATTGTTGCCTATAATGCCAAGTCATGATCAACATACTACCTGCATTTATGTCTAAGCTGCTCTTATCTCTTTTGATATTTGTATTAAGTCCGTATTGGCTGCTGGCGCAGACAGTAGATGGTTTGCCTGCCACCATCCCTCCAGTACCCGGCGTTTATAACCTAGAGCCTTATGAGAACCAGCATGTAACCAGCATTAACCGTGAACCGGCCAGAGCAACGGCTTATTCCTTCAAATCTGTGAATGAAGCTTTGATAGGAGATAGAAGCAAATCTGGCCGGATGATCTTATTGAATGGTGAGTGGGACTTTAAATTCGCTCTGAAGCCTGCCGATGCCCCTTCCGATTTCTATAAGGGCCGCGTGAGTGGATGGGAAAAAATTGAGGTGCCCTCAAACTGGGAAATGAAAGGCTACGACATTCCGATCTATAAAAGTGCCGTGTATCCGTTCCGCCCGATAGATCCGCCCCGCGTACCCAAAGATTACAATGCTGTTGGCTCCTACCAACGCACCTTTGCCATTCCGGCGGATTGGAAAAACATGAACGTGACGCTCCATTTCGGGGGGGTAAGTTCAGGCTTTAAAGTGTGGGTGAACGGGAAGTTCCTGGGCTATGGCGAAGACAGCTTCCTACCCTCTGAGTTTAACGTGACGCCTTATCTGCAACCGGGCGAGAACACCGTGTCGGTGCAGGTGATTCGGTGGAGTGACGGCGCCTACCTGGAAGACCAGGACCACTGGCGTATGAGCGGTATTCAGCGAGAGGTGATGCTACTGGCTGAACCTAAACTGCGCATTGCCGATTTGCATTGGCAAGCCAAGCTGGATAAAGACTACAAAAATGCAAAATTCAGTATCCGCCCGCGCCTGGATAATTATACAGGAGGCGAAATTTCCGGCTACAAAGTAAAAACGCAACTGTACGACAAATCTAACAAGCCCGTTTTTGAAAGGGAACTGGAGAAAACGGCAGAAGATATTGTGAACGAGGCCTACCCGCGCCTAGACAATGTGAAATTTGGCTTGCTCGAAACGACTGTGCAGAACCCGCTGAAATGGAGCGACGAAGCCCCTAATCTCTACACGCTGGTGATCTCGCTGGAGGATGAGAAAGGCAATGTGCTGGAGGCCAAAAGCTGCAAGGTAGGTTTCCGCAGCATCGAGTTTTCAAAGGACAACAGCAAACTGCTCATCAACGGAAAAGAAACCTACCTCTATGGTGTAAACCGCCACGATCATCACCCCACCAGAGGCAAGGCCCTGACCCGCGAGGATATTCTGAAAGATGTGCAAACCCTGAAACAGTTCAACTTCAACACCATTCGCACCAGCCACTACCCCAACGATCCATACTTTTACGACCTTTGCGACGAGTATGGTATTTTGGTGATGGACGAGGCGAACCACGAAACCCACGGACTGGGAGGCAAGCTTAGTAACGACCCCAGCTGGACGCACGCTTTCATGGAGCGGACAACCCGCATGGTGATGCGCGACAAGAACCACCCTAGCATCATCATCTGGAGCCTAGGCAACGAAGCAGGCCGTGGACCGAATCATGCCGCCATGGCGGAGTGGATTCGTGACTTTGACATTACACGGCCTATCCATTACGAGCCAGCGCAGGGCAACCATCGGGTAGAAGGCTACATCGAACTTGGCGACCCACGGTACCTGGCCACTAACGACCACTCGCACCGGATACAGAACCCTGTAGACCCTTATTATGTGGACATGGTGAGCCGTTTTTACCCTGGCCTGTACACCGTAGACCTGCTTGCTAACCAGCCAGGTGATAATCGTCCCATAATTTTTGTCGAGTATTCACACTCCATGGGCAACTCCACCGGCAACATGAAAGAGTTCTGGGATGCTTTCCGCT